>CAJXGR010000417.1 GCA_913053665.1 uncultured Spirochaetia bacterium | reverse complement strand
TCACGAATTGCTCCTTTGTGTTGACCATCCCCCGTAGGGGCGGGTTTGAAACCCGCCCCTACGGGTGATGGTCAACAATCCTGGAAAATGTCTAAAACAATTGACTGATCGATACGTCTATCCTGCAAAGGTCGTACGGGTTAACTCTTTGGCTTCTTCCAGCATACCCTTTCTCACATCATCCGTCACGTGGGGGACAGCAAAAAAGGCTTTATAGGCCACATCCTGTATACCGCAAAATCCTAAAGTCCCGTCACACATGGGTCTTCGGATCATGTCCTTCATTTGAGCCTGATCGTAAAACTCTTCCGGCCCACCGGTTGTCGTGATCACCATAGCTTTTTGATGCTTTAAAAGACCCGTTGGCATCCCTTCCGGACTATAATCAAAAGCAAAGCCCTGGAGCATAGTACGGTCTATCCAGCCTTTCAGTTGAGCCGGACGGTCAATCCACCAAACAGGATAGATAAACACGAGTCCCTCAGCCCATAGTATATCTTCATGTTCTTCTTTTATGTCATCGGGAATAGTTCCACCCATAATCTGAGTGAAATCCCCTCCGTCCAGGACGTTCTTGAAACCAGTTTGATAAAGATCTTTCACGCGAATATCATGTCCAGAGCCTTTGAGAGTACTTTCCACCGCTTCCAGTATCGCGTGATTGAAGCTGGCAGGATTAGGATGGGTGTAAACGATTAGTATTTTCATAATTCACTCCATTTAGTGTATAGTTTTCTAAATAAATCGTTTAAATATACTTCTTTCGCCCACCATCTGCAAATCATTTCTCCTGATGTTCATGACCATCAATTGAGATTTAACATGGTCTGAAAGTTCTTACTCTCTAGTATTTCCTTAATTCTATCAAGATGATTATGGGAGTCCTGAAAAGGATGATCTCTAAATAGCTGACCGTAATCCCTTTCGAGGGTGTCACAAAACTCTCTGGATCGCTCTTTTGAGACTTCCTTGATGCTATGAATATAATGGGCATTGAACTTGAGATCGTGAGGGTCTACATACCCTAAATTGATAAAAGAACTTGTTTTACGTTCACAACGACAGGGGTTGGCTTTATTAATCAGCCCGCACTTTTCATTCATGAAACTGACAAGATGTTTACGGCTTCTGGACAGCCTCTGGCGAAAGTTATCCGGACTGATCTCAAGGATAGCAGCTCCTAGCTCACTGGTCACCTCAAAGACTTCTCCAAGAATATATACAAGTCTCTGTTCTCGATCCAGACAAAGAAGCATTCCCATCATACAACCGATTTTAGCATCCTCCACGATCACCCTCAATTCGACAGGCATGCTTCGTTCATCGGGTAGATCAAGGTCGGGAGTATCTTCCAGAGATTTTCCATAGTCCTCAAAGCTAATGACCACTTTCTCAAGTTCTCTCTCTTTCATGTTCAGTACGTGGTTCTTAACAATACGATAGAGCCATGTGCGAAAAGCGCTATTCCCCTTAAAGGTAGAAAGCTTTGTGATTACCTTGATCAGGATTTCCTGAGTGACATCTTCAGCGTCCTGTGGGTTTAAGACCATCCGAAAGGCGATATTAAAGATCCAGTGCTGATGTCGGCGGATCAAGTCATCCAGGGCGTCCCGGTTTCCCTTTAAAATCGACTCAACCAGCTTATTGTCCGTATCCTTTTCGTCTTGATCCACAAAGGGATTGATCCATTCATTTTGCATATATCCTTCCATAATTAATTTGTGACCCGTGGTTTGTAGGGGTAGGTTTGAAACCTACCCCTACAAACCACAAACGTTTGGCTCACAAAGAGGTATCAAGATATTTTGGCATTCGCCAGTTCTTTCTTTAATGCTTCATGCTGGCCTTCAAAGACTTCATCACTTAGATCCGGCGTCTGAAAGAAGGTAAACAGATAAACTGATTTCTTGTCTCCCAGCCCAACAACTCTCGTGGGGGCCGGTGCCATTTGATCTTCCGTGGGGCCTGCAAACATATCAATCACCCCTGTTTTCTTATCGACAGAAAAGTTAATGAAAAGCTCCCCCATAGGAGTGACGACTTTATGCTTTCCATCCACCGTTTTAAGCTCCTTACAAAACTCCGTGGCCCATTTGGGCAGGTTATCGATCTTTGAAAAATAATCAAAGACTTCTGACTTACTGGCTGAAAACACTTGTGCAACTGTTTTGGACTTCATTTTCTTTCCCTTTATTTATTATTTGAGAATAACTCATTACTATTTTAGACCCGAAAAAACGAATCGTGTGACAGTTTATGGGGAAAAATGTGTAAATATAGGGATTTATTAACTCATCGAAGAAGCCATTTATTATGTGCTCATTTCAAGTATTTCTCCACTTCATCTTGACATTTCTATTAACTTGAGTATAATTTCCCGTATCGATTCGTTCAGATCCACTTAACAAAAGTGAGAGTTCAACAATGCTAAAGCGTAAGATTATATGGTCTATCATCACACTATTCTCTATTATCATCGCATTTATGTCATTACGCTATGCTATGTTCCTGTTCAGTGGCTATCCTGAAATCAATCCTGTTGCTGATGCTGCATCTAAGGGGTTTATGAGCCATTTTGCTGAACTCTTTCACCAGCACAAAGTTCTCTTTCTTTTGCACATCATAGGTGGAGTTATTGCTTTATTGGTTGGGCCTTTCCAGCTTTCAAGGAAATTAAGAACCCATTACAAAAGGGTTCACAGGATAGTGGGTTACATTTATATTCCTTCTGTTCTTGCTGGAGGCATAGGAGGGATCTCTGTAGGCTTTTACGCCTTTGGTGAAGTGACTCAAGCGGAGTTTATTGCACTTGGCTCCATCTGGATCATGACTCTTGCAGTGGCCGTTTACGCGATCATAAAAAGAGACTTTAAGCTTCACGAGAAATGGATGTTTGCCAATTTCTCCTTAACCTTTGCCGCTGTGACATTAAGATTAGAGCTTTTTCCATTAATGCTTGAATATGATATTGTGACAGCTTATCAGATCGTTTCCTGGCTCTGTTGGGTGCCAAACCTGATCCTGGGACTGTTGTACAAAGGCCATACGGCGAAGCTCATGTTCGCCC
>CAJXGR010000416.1 GCA_913053665.1 uncultured Spirochaetia bacterium | reverse complement strand
GGTGGAGTTCAATGGTTTGTCAAACAACTTATACAAAACGGTTCTGATATCAATGACCAGCCATTCATGCCTGAGCAAACTCGTCCTCGATTTTACGCAGAAGGAATCACGCCATTGGATGAAGCTATTAGAGGAGGACATATAGAAATCGTTCGTTTTCTTATTAAAAAAGGAGCCAATATTAGTCTAAAAGATAAATCAGAACGAACAGCCTTACATTATTCAGCCTGGTATAACAGAGTCAACATAGCCAAACTTCTTATTAAGAAAGGACTTAATATAAATGCAAAAAGTGACAATAATGAAACTCCCATTTTTTATGCTGTTAAAGAAGGGTATCTCAAAATGGTAAAGTTATTAGTTAATAATGGAGCATCCATTAATTTGCCAGGTGGCGATTTTGGAGATACTCTTCTGCACAGGTCTGTAACCTATGGATACTATGAATTATCGGTATATTTGATTAAAAAGGGCTCGAAAGTAAATGCTGAGGATGGATTCAATATGACTTCCTTGCACTGGGCTGTTGAAAGAGGCCATACAAAAATAGCCAAACTTCTTATCCTGAATGGAGCCAATGTGAATGCTAAAACCAGGGATGGTAAAACCCCTCTCGACTTGGCTGAGGGCAATGCCATGAAAAAGCTTCTTCGGGAAGTTGGGGCGAAAAGTGGGGAGTTAAAAAAATAACCCGATGGACTTTAAGTTTTACTTTGATAGAACATTAAACGATATTCATATATCAAAACACCATGTTTCTAAAGAAGAAATACATGAGTTCTTCAACGAAGTGTTATATCTAGAAATACAACGAGAAGACAATAGCTTTGAGTCCATCGCTAAACTATCGTCAGAAAGATACTTAAAGATAATATACAGAAAGCAGTTGGATAATACATACTTTATCATCACGGCATTCGATATTTTTGACAGCTATGAAAAAAATCTAATCGAGAAGGAGTTAAACAAATCATGAAAACCATTCATAAAAAGACTTTTACGGTTGAATATGTTATTCCGGAAACGGACGAAGAAGAAAAAGAAATGATACGCTTGATCCAGCAAGGAGAGGATAAAAATACTCAGTTCAAAGACTATAAAGTTATTGATAACCGAAAGTTAAAAGGTATAAACTCTTATAAGTTCATTAAAAGTACTGAATAATGACAGATTCTTCCATATGGGGCTATAAAATGCCGTATCCCTCCGTATGCAGTCATCCTTGTTTATAGGGACATTGAGGTGAGTGGTTTTTTTCCGTATCATAAGTCCCATCCAATAGATCCTTTGAGTGAACCGGCTCTACCCCTATTTGGATCATCCTTTCTAATAGACTCTTCCTGCGAGGACGATTGTTCCAACAGGCAGGACATATGGCCGCTGTACTAAACTCTCCTGAAGAGGGATAACGCACCTTCACCATACACCGGCCCTCCTGAACAACTGCTTTACGAAGATTTCTTTTATCGTTCATTCTGGTAATATAATACGGTGGGAGAGGGATGTTTTAAAAAGTTCTTAAAAAACTTGGAATTTAACAGATATTCCTTATATTTCAAATAACAGGATCTAAGGGCTTTTATTTTAACTTATGATAACTTTTAGACGCAAAAAAGCCCCCTATAACAAGCAAAGGGGAGTTATGTGAATAAATGCCGTATTACTTTAAAAAGATGGGATGGTCCCATTGCCTTCGTCCTGATGCTTGGTTTATGCTTTGGAATATATAAAATACTTTTCGGCCTTCACGCTATTCTCCCCTTCGGCAAAGGCGATCACAGTCGTCACTCACAGTCTAACGTCCAGTGGGTTAAATCTTTAGCCAAGATCAAGGAATCCAGGTTCATGTCTCGCCATTCTGTTAGACCGATTAAGCCTAGGGTTCAATACAAGTCCACTCAGCATAAACGGAAACGACTCCATAAAAAAAGGCGTGTGAAACGGAATAAAAGACGGACAAAACACTATAAGACACGAGTCAAACACTATAAAAGACGCCACTTAACCCGTAAAGTCAGGGAATCAAGGATTAGAGAGGTCTCTGTCAAACATAAAAGGAGGTTGGTACGCTCCGATGTCCTTCCAGGCATCTTTAAGGCCACTTATAATAATATACAATAATCCTCGGTAGTGATAAACTAGTGTTCCTACACATCAAATGAATCCATCAAATGAGACTTGAAGGAACACTAGTTACTGACGGATTTATCCAACTACCTGTAGAGGCGCGATTAATCGCGCCTCTACAGGTAGTTATCACTAGCTAATCTCCGATTCACTCCTTTATAGCTTGTATCGGCCTAGTGAGCGTAATATCATCATTGATATAGACACCTACATGGTCTATGACAGGATCTTTTGTCCCCTCAAACACTAATGTGGCTAGACGGTAGGTTTCTTTGGGGTTAAAATCCTTGTTTATCTGGACTTTTCTCGCCTTCCTTTTGTTGATCCCATCATCCTTTCCATCAAAGAAAATAAATCGATAACTTCGCCTTAAACTGGTTTTATCAGGAGAAACATTTTGCACATATAGGCTGAGTTCTCGTTCCAGACCCACTATCATTGGGGTTAACTTGATATAATACCTCCAGGTTTTCTCTTCCACAAAGACACTGGAATCCTGCTTATTGACAGCGTTCCAAACTATAAACATGATGACGATGACCACTATGTTCACCAGATACATCATCTTTCGCCCTTTCCCAGGCCGAAACTTCCTTAACAAGGGACTTTGGGTCTGGCAGGAAGGTCCTGTAAGTTTCCGTCTGTTAGCGATCCGTTCTTTCCGTTTATAGTAAAAGGTTGCATAACCATCCGGGTTTTCATAATCCTCAGCTTCCACAACGTCCGGTTTGTTCATAAAATGATAGTGTTTCATAAGTTAATTCCAATAGTCAAGATTTCTTTAAAGGCCAAATGAAGATGACTGATAACATCAGTGGCGATAAGACTGGCCGATGACCCTCCCGCTAAGGCGTGATCGCCTGCCACACCATGAAGATAGACGCCCAATATGGCACTTTCTGATCCATTCAAGCCTTGTGCCATCAAACTTCCTATGATGCCAGATAGAA
>CAJXGR010000415.1 GCA_913053665.1 uncultured Spirochaetia bacterium | reverse complement strand
AAATACTAAATTGCTATGTAGGGGTGAACCCACGTGTTCACCCTTCCACAGGGGAAGACACGTGGGTCTGCCCCTACAGGCTCTTTTGAGGAAGGTTTATGAAAAAGAAAGATCATTTATCTATATCACAATTAAGGAATTATCATGATGAGCTTTGGCATACCCCTCAAGGCAAAGCGATACGGGAAGTAGTATTTGGTACAAACGATGGCCTGATCTCCATGATAGGCTTTATCGCCGGGCTTATTGGAGCCAACGCAAGCCGTATCATTCTTGTGGGCAGCTTTACGGAGATGATCGCTGGAGCGATCTCAATGGCTTTAGGAGCCTATCTTTCCACAAAGTCTCAGGTGGATTTCTTCAGTCATGAGATCGAACGAGAGAAGCGAGAGATAAAAATGGTTCCAGAGCGGGAACGGGAGGAGTTAATTGAAATATATCGGGATTACGGCTTCACTGAAGAGGAAGTACAGATGATAGTGAACCGTATCACCTCATCAGAAGAGATGTGGCTCAAGTTTATGATCAAAGAAGAGCTTGGACTCATAGAAGAAAGCTTTGATAATCCTGTAAAGAATGGTTTGATCACGGGAATCGCCTTCGTTATTGGTTCTATCCCTCCCCTACTGCCTTTCCTCATCACTCATTTGCTTGATGCAAGTCCTGAAAAAGCTTTTATCCCGGCCATAGGCCTATCCATCCTTTCCCTATTCCTTCTTGGAGTGGGTAAAGCCAGAGTGGTAGGTCAGAAGGTGATTAAAGGAGGATTAGAGGTCTTAGGTCTTGGCCTGATCGCTTCTACTCTGGGTTTTGTAATTGGTCGTCTGCTCTCTTTGCTTCTGTAAGGGAAAACTCATTGATCCTGGTCCAATAGACAATACAATCCTTCAATAATCAGCGTAAAAATGACTAATTCCTCTAAAAGATTATAAATAAGTGAATGCTTTTTTTTAGATGAGTTATAGATATTTTAGTTGACTGCTCAACAAAGTTATCGTATATTAATGATATACTAAGTATAATCAATTGGTTATTGTAAATCAAAGACTCTTTAAGCAGGTAAAACTGTGAAAACTCATCTCCAGCCAAAACAATATAAACTGTATTTCCCTCTTTATTTAAAACATCATCATAAACTCAATTTATGTGTCGCAGTACAACGTAGATTTTATTAAAATATAAAAAGAGCTTTAATCACCCACTGGAAAATAGTCATGTTTAAACAGATAAAAATATCCACTAAAAATTATATATTATCTTGTATCAGTGTCTTACTGCTCACAGGAATCTGGTTTTTCTTAAACTGGAATATAGATAATGTTCAAAACAGTTGGAACCATTACAAAAAAGAAGTGGTTAAACGCCAAAGCCTGCTGTTGATTATCAAAAGTGATTTCGGTTATGGAGGTTTCATTCATAACTTCAAAAACTATGTTCTAAGGGGTCATGAGAAGTATATAAACAGGTTCAACAAGAACAAAATAAACTTACAAGCAGGTATTAAGAAATATTATAATCTGAAAGACATCTCTGATAAGGAAAAAACGGCTTTAAAGAAGATAGAACAAGTGGCCGATCAATATATCATTAATATTACCAAAGTTAAAGAACTCATTTCGAAAGGTAAAACCTCAAATGAGATTGATAAAATCGTGAAAATAGATGATAAACCTGCTTTTGAGGCATATTTTACCTTAAAAAGCAAATATGACAGCCTGTCACAAGCCGATAATGATGAGTTGGTAGGTATTTTGGATGATTTACCCTATTACCTTTTATTTTCCTTTTTATTCTTAATTGTTTTTATCACTTTATTTAACCTGATATCTTCAAGGGTTATTATGAAGCAGTTAGGTGATGAGCCAAACACTATTAAAGATATCGCTGAAAAGATTGCTGAAGGAGATCTTAATATCCAGCTTCAGACAAATAGAAAGCAGGTCATCGGTGTTTACGCAGCCATGAATAAAATGGTCAATAACCTAAACACACTCTCTCTAATTGCTGAAGATATAGCTAACGGAAACCTATCCGGCCATTCGCTAAACGGCAATGACACAGGTATTTTCCTTGTGATGAAAAAGATGGTCGACAATCTTACTCGAATGCTGAGAGAGATCGTTGAAGTGACTAGTACTTTGTCTGCCAGCAGTGAAGAGTTAAATGCTACGGCCGACGCTCTGGCAGAGGGCGCCCAGAATCAAGCCGCCACTGTGGAGGAGAGTACGGCCACCACAGAAGAGTTAGCGGCCTCCATCAAAGAGGTTTCTGATAATGCCAGTATGATGAAAGAACGGATTAATGGGTCCCTTAAAGAAGCCAAAGAGTTTAAATCTTCTATGGAACATGTCTCAGAAGAAATGCTCAATATGAGTGATATGGCGGAAAGGATTGGTGAGATTGTTAAAGTGATCACTGATATTGCCGATCAGACCAAACTTCTTTCCTTGAATGCCGCCATTGAAGCTGCCAGAGCCGGAGAACATGGAAGAGGCTTTGCCGTAGTTGCTGAGGCCATTTCCTCATTAGCCAATAGTACGGCTGAGTCGACCAAAGATATTAGAGAACTCATAAAAGATAGTATCCGACAAATCCACGAGAGTGTGGATCAGGTCAAAAAGTCGACAGACTCCTTTGATACGATTGTTAACACCATTGAAAATAATAATAGGGTGGCTGGTGAGATATCAAGAGCTATGGAGGATCAGTATCAAAGTAGTGAACAAATACAAACGACAACGGAAGGGATCAACCAGCTTACCCAAACAGTGAGTGCCAGTGCTGAAGAGATGTCTGCCAGCACCAACGAACTTAGAATATTATCAGAACGGTTAAACACAGTAGTGAACGCCTTTAATATTAATGGAACGGGTGGCTCAAAGGGTTTAGCACTTCCTGACCCGAATACAAAATGATCCCATCTACAAGCTTTCATCTGCTGCCTCCTTTGCATTTTACCCTAATATTTAAGGTTATTTTATATGCTAAAAATAACAGATGCTCAAGACTATCTCACTTTTCCTTATTCCTTCTTGGAGTGGGTAAAGCCAGAGTGGTAGGTCAGAAGGTGATTAAAGG
>CAJXGR010000414.1 GCA_913053665.1 uncultured Spirochaetia bacterium | reverse complement strand
TTTCCCTGATCAAAAGGGTGATTCCTACACCCACCTGAATACCGAATACATTATGCTTTGTTCCACTAAGCTTTGGATTCTTTCTCACGTTACCATGCAAGTCCAGATGGTAGATAACTTGAAAATCACTTTGTATTTCCTTTCTGAAGCCATCAAAGGCCGTTTGATCTAAAAAAGAATTATTACTCACAAAACAAATCACCCCATCTTTTCCCTTCAATCGATCCGTGGCAAATCGAAAGAACTTAACGTAAGGGTCATAGAGCTTATTCTTTAAAGTGGCTTTGGACTCCTTAGCATAAGTCTCTTTAATCCGATGGTCAATGTAGTCCGTCTTCTTATTCTTGTTGGCTTCATTTTCACTGGATTGACCCACATTATAAGGGGGATTGCCTATGATCACGAATATGTCCTTTTCCTTCTGAGCCTCAATTCTTTGAGTATTTACTTCTCCAAATGGAAGATCAAACTGTGATTCTTCCAAAAGCTCAAGAGAATCTGTTAAACAAATACCCTGATATTCTCGGAACTCACCGACTAGATCCTCATAAGTCTTCTCAATATTCATATTGGCAATGTAGTAGGGCAAAAGCATGATCTCATTGCAGTGAATCTCATGGTCATACTTGTGTTTCAGGTTGGTGATGTCTTCTTCAGCAATCTTCTGCAGTAAATGCACGATAAAGTTCCCTGTACCCACGCAGGGATCAAGGATATGGATGCCTTTGGAGGCTAATGTCTTGCCAAACTCCTTTTTGAGGGTCTCATTCACTGATTCTAATATAAAATCCACTATTTCCACAGGGGTATAGACAATGCCAAGTCGATCTGCCACCTTAGTGGAAAAGCTTTTAAAGAAGATCTCATAGATTTCGTTTAATAACCGTTGCTTTTCCTCAAAACTAGGCATCTGTTGGGCTAATTCAGAAATCGTATCATAATAGAAGTGCAGCTTTTGGGTCAGCTCCAAACGGGTTTGGCGGTTGTAAAAGTGATCCAGAAGTCTGTTGATCATCTTGGCAATCTCATTATCCTTAAAAAAAGCGGGGTCATCCATGATCTTCTCAAAGATTTGTTCCGTCATAATGTGCTGAACCAGCATTCTCTCAACGTCTTCAATGGTCACATTGGGGTTTAAGGCTTTCTGACAGGTCGAATGAAATTGATTAAGTTCTTTTTTAAAATCCTTGGACTCTTTTTTTCTACCCTCCAATTTGGAAAAAATGCTCCCGGCAATCTCGGGGATTTGAACTTGAAAGGTCTCCTTTTGCTGTTGGAATCGATCATACACTCCCTGATCATAGTCAAAGAACTTGATGATAATCCATTTCAGGTCTTCAGATTTTCTAATATCCCTTTCACCAACCCGTTCACCCTGTTGAAATAAAACAGCGTATTGAGTGTTTTCATATAGAATATTCTTTTTGCTATAACCCCTCTCGATCTTTTTATCAATCTCAGTTTCCAAATCATCCTGATCGTCTTTCGCTTCCCAGTAGCCAAAATCATAATTATCAACCACTCTCCGGATGACCCCATCATAGATAAGTCGACGATTCGCCCCTCTTTTAATGGATGGTTTGATGAGGATTAAATGATTATCTTCAGAAATCTGAGTCAAAAGGATTTTCATAGCTGTTTCAGTAGTGGATTCAACCTGCGACCCAGCTTTTTCGTAAGTTTTTAATCTTTGATAATATTTTTTAAGATAGCCATCAAGATGTTTTGTATTCACCATAATTTCACTTAACCTAAATGTATTTTGGAATCTTGGTCTTTTTCATTGTATAATTTAAGTTATTCAATCTCTTTGTCAAGAAATCCTCATTTTTTTAGATCTTTTCCCAAAACCCTATCATCATTTCACCTATCGCTACACGATAAGCCTTTCATCATCATGACAAGTTTTGTCAGACGAAATATTTTATATTATAATGGAGATTTTACAATGAAAGTCAATCTACACCCCATGTTCACAGCTTTAAGCGGCAGTCTGGGGAAAATCGTTTACACCACATTGGGAAAGGAAATGGTGGACGGTCAGGTCATCCGGGATTCAGGAACCTACGCAAAACAAAAAGGCGTCCGAACCGCTCCCCTATCCATCCAGCAGGACAATATCCAATTAGCCTTCACTATCTTGATAGGCAAGTTCAACGCTTTAAAACTGGACGCATCGGCTTATCAAACCTGGAGAGATGAAGCGGATATCCTGGAGCAGTCTTTGGGGCGTTATACCACAGCCTACCAATTGTTTTTATCCTACTACATGACGGCTTATATCGCAACCCTGGGAACATCGGTGAAACCGGCTGACCTTTCGGCAGGAGCATCGCTATTCTGGATCGATAGGGCATCCAGAATCTGGTCTTAGTACCAAAGGGATGAGCTATGGACTTCACTCTTTATCGGCACCTTGTATCTGAACAGTCCATAGCTCATTCCATCTTTTACCATACCTGAGATTAATTATTCATAGTTTCATGCCTTTCGTTTATGGGACGATTATCACCTTCTGATTTCCTTCCTGTCCGGCTAATCCGTGATTATTCGTGGCCAATTTCCTCTTAATCCATTCAGTCAGGCTTTTCAGTGGATGACTGTCTTAAGGACGGCCCATCCTCCCTACCCCGCTTTTGTTAAGAAAATATGAAGCAAAGATGATTTTTTTAACTTTTACTTGACTTTCCACCAAAAAGCCTTATCTTAAACCTCACGTTTTACCAAGAAATCAAGTCGTAAATCTTTTATAATAAAAGGATTTAAGCAAAAAAAGATTTGACTTTCAGGTGGAATATATTATCTTTTAATAGCACCGTAAAAAGTGCAAACAGGATGCTGACCTTATAAAAAACAGCATTAGATATTTAATAATTAAATAGCAGACCGTTAATTCTAGTGTTAATTTTTGAATTGTATACGAAAAACTCATAACGAAGAGTTTGATCCTGGCTCAGAACGAACGCTGGCGGCGTGTCTTAAGCATGCAAGTCGAACGATTAAAGCTCCCTTCGGGGAGTGTATAAAGTGGCGAACGGGTGAGTAACACGTGGGTAATCTGCCTCAAAGACTGGGATAACTCTG
>CAJXGR010000413.1 GCA_913053665.1 uncultured Spirochaetia bacterium | reverse complement strand
CCGATTTAGACGATGTCGAGGACGCTTGGGATGACATCGCAGGGATCACAAAGGATCAAGTCATCCCCATTACATATATTAACTCGGCGGCAACCCTTAAAGCCTTTTGCGGCATCCATCAGGGCGCCGTTTGCACCTCCTCAAATGCCTCCAAAATCGTTGAGTGGGCCTTTAGTCAAGGTGAGAAACTCTTGTTCTTCCCGGATCAACATCTAGGGCGAAATACTGCCTATCAATTGGGTATCCCTCTGGACGAAATGATCCTCTGGAATCCAAAACAACCCTTAGGCGGAAACAGTTCCGAGGCCATCCGTAAGGCTAAAGTCATTCTGTGGCACGGCTATTGCAGTATTCACGAAATGTTTAAAGTCGAACATGTTCATCAGTGGCGGGCAAATACTGGTCCATCCCGAATGTCCCTTTGAAGTTGTCCAGCTGTCCGACTTGAACGGTTCCACTGATTTTATCATTAAAACTATTCAGAACGCTGATCCTGGTTCAAAGTGGGCTATAGGGACTGAGGTTAATCTGGTGAATCGGCTGAGAAGCGAATATCCGGATCGTATGATCGAGTCCCTATCGCCCTTTCAGTGTCTTTGTTCAACCATGTTTCGTATCAGACCCCCTTATCTTTTGCATGTCCTGGAAAGATTGTTAGACGGAGAAGTGATCAATCAGATTACTGTTCCCGATGAGGTGGCTCATTGGGCTAAAGTTAGTCTGGATAGAATGTTGTCCTTAAGTTAATTTCTATAAAAACAATGTAATCCATTTCTAAAGGCTTCTGATCATATTTAAAGTTGAGATAAAAAAAAATGGACTAAGGCAAACACTGTCGATTAAATAAAACTTATAAAAGTCCGACTTATTAATTATAAGACCTCATCAATCGGGATTCATTATGACCAAATTAGCTGTATTCTTCATCATTTTCTTTGTATTCATGCCTATCAATCATCTACTGAATGCGTTTGCCCCAAATAAAAACATTCCTAAAAGCCACACCAGGTTTTGGGGCTACTACAAACAAATGAGCATCCATATGGCAACTGGAAAACCTGTCTTTGTCAATGAGATGAATGAAGGGGATTTAGAAGACTTAAATTATTACTTTAAAAAATATACTTATTATAATAAAAGGTCTCGAACAAATGGCATCCGTTGTGAGTTTTATCGTAAACGACTCTCTAACAGTAATTTCTACAGGGTAGGAAAGTTTTATTATGAATATATAAAAAAAGATAAGGTGATCCTTAAAAAGGCCATCTGGTATAATAAAAATAGCAATCTAAATCATAAACCCAAGCTCATTCAATATTACCGAAAACCAAGTCAGCCTAACGAATATGTCAATGTGTTCATCTATTATAATGATTATGGCATTCAAATCCGCAAGGTGACTCATGTCTACATTAATGGGAAATTGGAGGAATCCAAGACTGAAAGCCAAACAGATATAGCTTCTGATGATTATATTTTAGGTGAACCAGAATATTAAGAACAATATTCTATAAGAAATATTCATTTCTTATACCCTATTTCTCAATTCGTGATTATATTTGATATTAGTAAAAGAGCAGGTGATCACTTTGAATCAAAGAAAGTTCAAGCGATTTAAAGAGAAATTAAATATAAAGTACACAATCCTCTCAACTCCGTCTATTGAGGAGATTAATGAAAATTGGGACGGGGAAGGGCAGACTCTTGACATATCGGAGGGGGGCATTCTTTTTACGTATGATACGCCCCTGCCTGTCTCAAGCTTTATTGAGTTAGAGATTGCTATTGAAGGGTCTGACTACCCCATCAATCTTACCGGTAAAGTCACACGAGTTATAGAAGTCAAGGCAAATCAGGAATATGAAATTGGCTTTATCTTCAACAATGTCTTCGAAAAAGATAAAGAACTTTTATTGAAACATCTGGAAGATATTCAGTAGAAAGAATAATTTAACACATTCCTTTTCCTGTCACGTTGAATAAACTTTGTCACGTCCTAAAAATCCAAAAATAAGCAGCTCTCTTTACAGATAAAAAAAATATTAGTTGACCATTTTAACTGAATTGGTTTATTTATTATTGTAGGGGGTTTTTGATCCAAATTGGCTGAAAAAGATAATTCCATCAAAATCGTAAGTCAAAACCGTAAAGCAAGGTATGATTATGAGATTATAGATAGTTACGAGGCCGGGGTTGTCCTTCTAGGCACAGAAGTCAAATCCATACGTAACGGGATGGTCAACCTGGCCGATAGTTACGCCAAGTTCATCCAAAACGAGTTATGGCTGGTGAATATGCATGTCAGTGAGTATCGATTTGGCAATGTCCATAATCACGATCCCAGGAGATCCCGTAAACTATTACTCCATAAAAAAGAACTTAAAAAACTCGAAAGTGCGATCAGAGAAAAGGGATTGACATTGATCCCCATGAAATTATACTTAAAAAATGGAAAGGTCAAGATTGATATTGGCCTATGCAAGGGGAAAAAGCTTTATGACAAGCGAGAATCTATAAAAGAGAAAGAAATGGACAGAGATATGAGAAGAATAGCCAAAAATTATCGCTAAATTAAGCCCTATAAGACAAGATTTATGAAAAAGAATATTCTCATTATAGAAGATGATCCAAGGGTCAGCAATATGGTGGCACAGATCTTCAAGGATAAAAGGTTTAATACCATCCAGGTCTTTGATGGGCGATCTGCATTAACCGAAATCTATAAAAACCATCCAGACTTGATCATTCTGGATATCTTGCTACCTGATATAGACGGCTTTAATATATGTAAGATGCTTAAAATAGAGCGTGACACAAATCATATCCCCATTATTATGCTCACAGGACTTAGTAGCCCAGAGAATATCTCGATGGGGCTGAAGGTTGGAGCGGATCGCTATATCACGAAACCCTTTGATATCCAACATCTATTAAGTGAAGTTAGTCAACTTCTCCGTCTGAGAGATAAATACAGAGGTAGCGAGATTATCAGTTTTACTCTCAACTCGGAGCTTAAATTCCTGAATCAGTTAACCACCCTTATTTCACTCTCATTAAATAGAAGTAAATTATCATCTATTGCTGTTGCAGAAGTTAAATCAGGTGT
>CAJXGR010000412.1 GCA_913053665.1 uncultured Spirochaetia bacterium | reverse complement strand
GTTCACTCTCTGTGTCTTCGTGCCTCTGTGGCAAAAAAAATAATCATTTCGAACTGACATTAAATAATATAATCATCTACTAAATGATAATAGCAAATTATTTGAAGGATAGTAATTTTTAATCACCAAAAGAGTAGATTTTCAGTATAAGATAACACAAAACATATATTGAACAATTAATTTATTCACAAATCCATTCTTTTTTCTATTTAAAAAATTGCGTATTCCGTCGATGGATTGATTTGACCTTTATCTTAAGGATTTAACATGAAATTCACTCTATTGATTTACATTCTCTCTATCCTGCTAATAAATTGCGAGTCTTCTAAGGACGTTCAATCCTTTATGGATCCTAAAACTCTAGCTAAGATCACTATTGAAATTACTCTGGCTGGAGAAGACGATGAAAAGCAAAAAAGGGTGTATGAAAGATATAACTATGATCTGAACAATGGACCCAAAATGTATCGTGATAGTATAAGGGAATTGTATGAGAATCCACAAAAAAGAGTGACTTTTAATAATGCACTCAACCGATGGCTGGAAAAAAAGGCCCTCAATCAGGATATTTCCCAAGGCGACTCCCCATAACAACCTACAAATTGGGCTAAATACGATAGTTTCCAAGACACCGACTTACTTTTCATAAGAACTGGTAGAACAGACATTCCTGTCTGTTCTACCAGTTGCAATAAACAATTATCCGGAAAATTAAATAGCTCTGAGCGATAGGCCTTTGCTTTATATAAGTTTATGATTATTTTTATAAGAGATTCGGAAGGCCTATGAATATTATATTTCTCTATCTTTTTACAATCTTGGCAACTGTGATTCAGTCACACCAGGATATCTTGACCTACGGCCCAAAGAACTTGGCTCGCTTGACCCTTGAACTTGGGGAGGCGGGAGAAGATAAGCAAAAACAGAGGGAAGTGTTTAAAATGTACGGCTTTCCAAGGGACACAGGGCCTATAATATATCGCCAGATGATAAGGGATTTAAAGAGTCATTCCCGAAATAGAGTAATATTTTATAATGAAATCAATGTTTTAATGTCTAAGATAAAATATTCTCAAGACTAAAACGAAGGATTAAGCAAGCAAATGTCTGATATTTATATTAAATTATCTTGTTTAATACTATCCATTATTTTTGTTTTCACCCTTACAAACTGCATTTTTGTCCCCCCCATCATCAACGATCGTTTATTACTTCCTGGGGGAAAACAAAAGTTGCCAAAAAAAAGAAAAATCCGTAAAAAGCCTGAGAAAACTAAGCAAAAAACAGTACCTTTAAGGAACAAAGATAAATCAACAGGACAGAAACTCTTATGAAAGGCGTGATCTTGGCTGGAGGGTACGGCACACGTTTTTTGCCTGCCACCAAAACGATCCCCAAAGAATTACTTCCAATTATTGATACACCGGCCATTGACTTTATTGTAGATGAGATGGTTCAATCAGGTATCAAGCAGATATTGATTGTAAGTTCCAGACGGAAAAAAGCTCTTGAAGATTACTTCGATCGTGAGATAGAACTGGAAAACACGATTACTAATCCAGCTCAACTTGATAAACTTAAGACATCAGCTCAAACGAGAGAGGATGTTAAAATCTACTTTATCCGACAACAGGAGATGAGGGGGACGGGACACGCTGTTCTACTTGGCAAAGAGTTTCTAGATGGTCCCTTTGTTCTTGCCTTTCCCGATGATATAATCTTCTCGGATGTTCCTTTAAGCCAACAGCTAATGGAGGCTTATGAGAAGACAGGGAAAAGCATCTTAGCTGTTATGGACTGTTCTGGAGAGGATCTATCCCGTTATGGCGTTGTGGAACCGTCTGGTGAATCAATTGATCCTATATTTAATTTAAAAGCAATAGTAGAGAAGCCTAAAAAGGGAACAGAACCCAGTCAGTTTATATCTATAGGGCGTTATCTTCTTACACCGGATATTTTCCCTCTATTGGAAGAAGGTTACCGTTCTTCCAGTGATGTGGAATACTACTTGACAGATGGCTTGAATCAATTAGCTGAACAGAACAAGCTATCAGCCTGCCAATTCACTGGGCAGCGATATGATACGGGAGAGCCCTTTGGTTACCTTAAAACGATTACTCGTTATGCTTTAACCCGTAAAGATTTAAAGGAAGAGTACCTCCAATTTTTAAAAGTAGTTATAAACAATGAGGTTTAGAATGGCTAAGATAGTTATTAAAGAAATCAAACCTCCAATGGTCTACCTGGAGGTCTAGTTACTATATCTGGGAAGCGTTTTAACCCATGGAATATGGAACACACTCATTTACATTTCTCCAACTCGACAGCCTGGATTGAAGGGATGAGCGAAACAACTCTTTTAACATCGATTCCAGCCAACTCCACTACAGGAGATGTCTATATTGATATGGGGGGCTACCAGAGTAATCGCTTTCATTTTCTTGTACCAGATGCTGTTGTAGGAGGCTTGCATCTGGTGGACAACCCTGTTGTAGACTCAAAGGGCTATATATATGCTACGAATAGCGGCAATAGGGGTGAGTTAACCCCTGTATCAGTCTATCGAATCAATTCAGACCATGAAAAAGAGCTTTACCTTACAGGGATAACCAATGCCACCTCACTGGCTATTGGAAAAGACGACTCATTGTACGTGGCCAGTCGTTTTGATGGTAAGATCTACCGTTCGCAAAAGCAGGGTCAATATGAGGTATTTTCTCAAGGACTTGGGACAGCTTTCGGTTTAGCAGTCAACAGCCAGGGAGAAATATTTGTGGGTGATAGGACTGGATCAATCTTTAAGATCAATCAAAATAGTCAGGCGTCCTTCCTCACGTCTATTCCACAAAGTTATATTGCTTTTCATATTGTAATAGATTCCCAGGACAATCTTTATGTTTCTAACCCTGTCCACATGGGCGAAAACTTTATTTACCGTATCGATAAGAAAACGGGTAAGCGATCCGTATATTATAATGGTCTAAGTCTTTTCCACGGTTTTATATTTGACTCCCAGGACAATCTTTATCTGGCTGAGACGAAGAGGAATGAGAGTCGGGTCATTAAAATCAAGGACGGGAAGTACCTGTCGACTGTTTTGACGGGAACGAAC
>CAJXGR010000411.1 GCA_913053665.1 uncultured Spirochaetia bacterium | reverse complement strand
CGGGGCCCGGGTTCCCACGACTGCTCCCATCCGTATAGATTACAACATCCTTTACGTCATCCATTTAGGAAACTTGTTTCACATCTCTAAAGGTATCGTTACTCACTTTGATGGAGCAAAACTTGGGGCCACACATGGAACAGAACTCACTATCTTCTTCCAGGCCTTCTTCTCTCATCTGTTTAGCCATTTCCGGGTCTAAGGATAAATCATATTGTCCCTTCCAGTCAAACTTTGCTCTTGCTCTGGATAATTGGTTATCCCGCTCTTTAGCTCCAGGAATGCCTCTGGCCACATCAGCCGCATGAGCCGCAATCTTATAGGCTATGATACCCGCCCGAACGTCTTCTTTATTGGGTAGACCAAGATGTTCTTTAGGTGTCACATAGCAAAGGAAGCTAGCCCCGTGATAAGCGGCCATCGTCGCTCCAATACTTGATGTGATGTGGTCATAACCTGGGGCGATGTCTGTAACAAGAGGGCCTAACACATAAAAGGGAGCCTCATGACAGTATTCCTTTTGTAGGTCCATATTCAGCTGGATTTGATCCATCGGGATATGCCCTGGACCTTCCACCATGACCTGAACGTTCTTCTTCCAGGCTCTTTGAGTCAGTTCACCCAGAACCTTTAACTCTTCGATCTGGGCTTCATCCGTTGCATCAGCTATACATCCTGGTCTAAGCGAGTCTCCAAGACTAATACTCACGTCATACTTATGGAGAATGTCAAGGATATCGTCATAGCCCGTATACAGGGGATTTTCTTTGTCCTGACGCTTCATCCATTTGGCAAGGAGAGACCCACCTCGGCTCACAATCCCCATGATACGGTTTTCCGCCAATGGAAGCATCCGTAACAACATACCACAGTGGATCGTCATATAGTCGACACCTTGTTGGGCCTGCCGTTCAATGATTTCAAGGAAGTCATCGATCGTAGAGTTCATAATGTTATGCTTTTCGTAGACAACCTGATAGAGTGGAACGGTTCCAATAGGTATCGTAGACCGTTCAAGGAGTGCTATCCGTGTAGCATCCAAGTCTCCCCCCGTACTTAAGTCCATGATGGTGTCTGCTCCAAACTTCATGGAGTAATTTAACTTTTCTATTTCCTCATCAATACCTGAAGAGACGGCTGACGTGCCGATATTCGCATTGATTTTTGTAGTGAGTTTGCGTCCAATCCCCATGGGATCAAGGTTTTTATGGTTAATGTTTGCTGGAATGATCAATCGTCCCCGTTCAACCTCGGATCGAATCAGTTCGGGGTCAAGATTCTCTTTCTCAGCAACCTTTTTCATTTCTTTGCTTATGACTTTTTCTCTTGCATAATCTAATTGGGTCATTCTAGCTCCCTTAATTTTTACTCTATTTAACGTGAGTAGGACTTGTGAATTGCCACGGGTGATTGAATCACAAATCTAAGAGTTTTATTATCCAATGGATTCAAAACCCACCATGACAAACACCTTAAGGACAGGCGAAGCACAGGCAAAAGACAGGCCAAGCTAAGGAGAACCTATTAAGCCGATGATCAGGAAGAATCCAGGAAAATAGAGGTGTTGGATTCAACAGCAACCTCTTCTTCACCTGCCTCGTACACCGTCCACCTTATAAACTCGTCGAACTCACGTTATCTATTTCAATTATTTATCTGATTTACCCAAGAGTTTATCTTTTGGGAATTTAAAAGATAGCAAAAAAAGAGGGAGAGGCAAGGTTTTTCTAGCAGGGCTTTTAATTATCTATCGCAATTAGGTATAGAACAGACAGACCCTGTTCTACCGATATTTTAAAAGTAGGTCAGACATTCTGTCTGACCTCAGTTTACAGAATAATAAAGAGTTAGAAAGGAATGAAATAGCCCGGGCTTTTCTAGTTCTTCCAAATTAAGGATAGAGAACTTCCTGGACCCAATAGGGTTCTAACTCATCTGCAGTAAAAGGGCTTACAGTAATGATCTTTTCTTTTTCCTCTTCTTTATACTTCAGATGGATTTTATCTCCCTTGCAATATCTTGCAACGATCTTTGAAGCGAGTTCAATATCTCTGTGATTCAATTCATCACTCAGGATTAATGCATCTGGCCCCTGTTCTATTGGTTCCATCAACACTCCAACATGTTTATAAAACCCGAGCTTTTTACTTTCACTCTCGTCCCGTGCCACAACTACTTTACAATGATCATTAAGTCGAAAGTGTCTTCCTGTCTTTAATAGCTTAATCTCATTAATATCATCTTTAGCGTTATACTTAAAGTAGTCTTTCAGACGAATAGAGAACTCTTTATCGGTGAGCAAACACCCTCCTGAAGGACAGGAATAATTCTCTATATTCAGTTCATCAGCCAGAGCGTACTGTTCTTTACGGCTCCTGCCAGTGATATTGGGTAAGGCCTCAATGTTCACTTCATCGAGAACCTCTTGATCCAGGTTGTCCTTTTTGTTGGCACTTAAGGGTCTTAAAATGCGTCCTTCCAGACCGCTTTCTTTTTCGATGAGGGACATATTCCTTTTTGTTTGAGACATGGGACGTTGTCCTAAAACCTCACCGGTGATCACAAAAGAGCCGCCAATCTCTTCCATATACTCTTTGGCTTTTTTAAACATGAACACCCGGCAGTCAATGCAGGGATTCATCCCTTTTCCATAGCCAAACTTAGGGTTACGCACGATCTCCATGTATTCTTTTGTAACACTCATCACTTTAAGGGGAAGATCAAACTCATTGGCTACTTGTCGGGACTCAAACTTGCAGCCCTTCTGACTGCAGGTACAAAAGGCTGTGTGGAAGTTCAAAGCAGTGATTTCAATTCCCATATCTTTTATAAGGCGAGTTGCTATGGTGCTGTCTAATCCACCTGAAAGGAGAGCTACGGCCTTCTTTTTTCTGGATGGATCAGCAATCTTCTCTAATGAGTCTAACAACTCTTCATTTTCTAATAGTTTTTCTTTCATTTTGGCCTCCTTAAATCAAAAGAATCCAGGGGCGAACCCACGTGTTCGATTTCTCAATACCGATCCGTACGGATCGGCAGCATTCACCCCTATGGTGCTTGCACAGCCCTTTGGATTGGGCAGACATGTGGGAAACTGTTGAATTGAGGGTTTTAGGGTCATAAA
>CAJXGR010000410.1 GCA_913053665.1 uncultured Spirochaetia bacterium | reverse complement strand
CAACATGTTGAACCCGTACGGATAGGTGGTGGAAAGGCGAACACGTGGGTTCGCCTCTACAACATGCTGATAATGCGACAGTTTCTTCAACAAGCCCCTACAGGCATTATCACTAAGTATTTTTACACTACCTGCTGAGTTCAATATATTATTCGGGTTTTGGAGGAACTATGAAAAGTTCAAGCTTGAAGGTTCTTTTAATTGAAGATGATGGTTTTGACCAAATGGCTTTCAAGAGGTATGTTGAAAAGAACAAACTCCCTTATGACTATACCATAGCGGGTTCTGTCAAGGCCGCCAAAGACATTCTAAAGTCAGAAACATTTGAAGTGATCATTATTGATTATCACTTGGGTGACGGCACAGCTTTTGATATCCTGGATTCAATTGTTAATATACCAACTATTTTTGTAAGCGGTGTGGATGATGCTGAAATCGCTGTCAAAGCCATGAATTCGGGAGCCTACGATTATCTTGTCAAAGACAAGAATTATAATTACTTGACATTCCTCCCAATCACAGTGGAAAATGCCTTAAAACAAAAACATATTAGGGCGAGAAACAATATGTTAACCTCTTCCATCACTAACATTAGCGATAGTATCTACATTACGGAAAAAAATGACATTATCATCTTTGTGAATAGAGCTTTTTGCAATACCTATAAATACGATGAAAATGAAATCCTGGGAAAGGATAGTCAAATCCTTTGGAATACTGAATCCCAACGCGATGGTCTTGTTGATTCAGTGGATGAATATTACCATAAACGGAAAAATGGCCGTGAATTCCCGGTTTCTCTTACCAGATCAGCTATTAAAGATGAAAAAGATAAGGATGTAGCCTATGTTTCCATAGTAAGAGATATTACAAAACAAAAGCTGAATGAAGAAAGATTACGTTTAGCTGCTGTAGTATTTGAAAATACAATGGAAGGACTCATGATTACTGATACAGTTGGTACGATCCTTTCCATTAATCCTGCTTTCAGTGCTATAAGTGGATACAACAAGAATGAAGTGATGGGCCAAAATTCAAGTATCTTACATTCAGGTCGACATGATAAGGCTTTTTTCCATAAAATGTGGACAACACTTATTCAAACCGATAAATGGTCTGGTGAAATCTGGAATCGACGTAAAAATGGTGAACTCTTTCCTGAATGGCTCTCTATTACTGCCATTAAAGATAATCAAGGAAAAGTCGCCCAGTATGCTGGTGTATTTAACGATATTACTGGCAGAAAGCAGTATGAAGAACTTATTAAATACCAAGCCTATCATGATGCTCTCACGGCCCTTCCTAACAGAGAATTATTTCATGATCGTCTTAATCTTGCTGTCACTCAAGGAGAACGTGACAAATCCAAAATGGCCATTCTGTTCCTGGACTTGGATGGCTTCAAACAGGTCAACGATTCTTTTGGACATAGTGTAGGTGATTTATTACTCCAAAAAGCAGCGGATATATTTATTGAATCGGTTCGTAAGGGGGATACAGTTGCTCGATTTGGGGGGGATGAATTTGCTATCATCCTGTCTCGAATTGATAACCAGGATAATGCCGCCGCCGTTGCCCAAATGATAATTGATCGATTTAAAAACCCTGTTTTAATTGATAAGCATAAAATCTCTGTTGGGGTCAGCATTGGCATCAGTTTATTTCCTGATCACGGAATCGGCCCTGACAAACTTTTAGAAATGGCGGATAATGCCATGTATCAAGTCAAAGAGAAAGGTAAAAATAATTTCCTCGTGTATAATGGAGTTTAGATTCCGTAGATTAGAATAACAATGTTAACTGATTCCTCCATTCAATCTCTTTATTACTGGCATTACTAGTATCTTTTCCTTTATCGATCTGATAACCCACTTCTGTTTGAAACTTGAATTGATCTTTTCTCCCTCCAATAAACCAATTCAGGGCAACATCAATTTCCCTGATGGTGTCATCCCTTTTCTGACCGGCGTATTCCTCATATGTATCAAATCTGATTGCTATTGTGATGTATTTTGGCAGAACCGCTATTCCAATGTCCGTATAATAAGCGATATAATTCTCGACGGCGCTAGAGTTTGGAGTAACCGTTCCATAAACGTTGCTTGCTTTGGCATCATGATATATAAAAGCCCCCTCCAAAAACAAAATCCCCCAATTAAAGCCCATATCAAAGGTTAGACCGATATAATCTTTAGTCCCGGCATAAGCCATTCCCACTCTGGGATCTCGTTGAGGTGAATAATAAAATGCCATCCCCAAAGACCATTTCAGATCTCTTTGATGATAAACCTTTCCATTTTCCCACGAGCCAAAAGGGTCCACCTGAAACCGTACGTAATAATCAAAAGAAGTATTGGTTTCAACTTTTGATTGACGAAAACCATTGACTCCATAGCTTGTTCCTCCGGCACCATTTATAACACCCACCCAATATTTCAGTTGATCATTCAAAAAGCTGCCTTTAAACACAAGTCCTATATCGTCATCTATACCATTTTTACTGGGTGCAGAAGCATAATCTGTTAAAAGGAGATATCGGTTGGATTTAGGAAAGCCTCGTGTGAAATTGACAACGTCTACACCCAATTGAAGATTAAAATGAACCGATGGGGTGTACTGAATATAAGCGTATCCCAGGATTCCCTTTCCTTGACTGGCAATAGCGTTCTCAAGAAATAAGGTAACACTGTAATTTATATCTGGATACAAGTCTCCATAAAAATCTATCCAAAGTCGTCTAATTGCAAAACTATTGGCTTGCTCACCCAACGCATCTCGTCCCTTGCTTTTATTATACTTGTGTTTAAACTGAATGCGTCCACCAAGATTAAAGGTTGGCTTAAAGCCCTCTTGTTTTGTCTTACCCACTAATTCTATTGAACATCCTTGAGTGGGGCTAAAAAATAGACTTATCATAATACTGAGAACGAATATCACGTTATATATGTTTTTATTCATAAAACCTTATTGGCAGGAAAAATTAAAATCCCACTTTCCCCTACTCTTGAACATCCTGTAAGTCGACGAAAAGTAAAGAATATTTTGGAAGGAAGTCAAGAAAAAAGTCACGATATTATTAGAAAACGATCCGATAAAAAGAGAATGTGCAAAAGAAACTGACTGATAGGA
>CAJXGR010000409.1 GCA_913053665.1 uncultured Spirochaetia bacterium | reverse complement strand
TACACATCAAATGAGACTTGAAGGAACACTAGTGACTCATTTAAAGCCATGAAAGGCCATTTCATGAGGAAAAAAAGAGAAAAGGCTTGACGAATCCCTGTCATTTCGATATATTAACCTGAACACGATCCCCTGTAGCTCAGTTGGTAGAGCGGATGACTGTTAATCATTAGGTCGCAAGTTCGAATCTTGCCGGGGGAGCATTTATTTTATCCGGGTCAAAGAGTTAATCGGCTTCCTTAAATATATTTATCACTTCAACAGCTTTCTCAGCCTTGATAAAGTAGTCATTAAACCTTACAATCCCTTCCTTATCAATGATGATAGACCAAGGGGTTCCACCAGTCCGATAGGACTTCATAACAGCCGATTTCTTCTTTTCTGTCCCACTCTGACCGATGGGTATGTTTAACTCATACTTTATGCCCATTTTCTTGGCCTGGTCAAAGGTATTGGAGTCGAAGCCCTCAAAGGTAGTCTGAATCGCTACAAAGGCCACTTCGGAGTCTCCTTTATATTCCTCCACCAGATACTGCAATACGGGAAATCCGTGGGAGTGGCACCCTGGACACCAAGACTGGAAGCAGTAAAGGTAAAGTACTTTGCCTTTATAATCACCAACGTCCAGTGGGCCTTGACCTCCCGGCAGATTCGCCCACTGTGTGACCTTCCAGGACGGAGCTTTTTGACCCAGTATCCCTAAAGTATTATCTTTGGCCGTTGTATCCATTGTGCTGGTAAAGATAAACAAAAGGCAGGCAATAAACAACGTCATTTTAATTTTCGCCATCATCCTCTCCAATCAATAGAGTCTATGTCAAATATACTCAAATCCCAAAAAAATGGCCAATAAAATGAGAGGATCAAAGATCCCATGGAATATAGACTCCAAAGATTTTTATCGAATCGCCCTTCCAGCCCGCATAACTCCCACCGTACTATAGGAGTTTTCAAATGGATATACCCAAAACGCGAGCCAGAGCATTGGATATATTGGTGATAATAGGGTCTGATACTGTTCCCAGCTTACTTACAAACCTCTTCTCTGAAATGGATCTTATCTGGAAGGTGTCTATAGCGGAATCTTTAGCCAGTTTATTCGATAGGTCTTTAGTGGTCTTCACCATCCAGAGAGCTTTACTATAGTGACTTTCCCAATCCGTTATAGGTACAATGATCTTTAGAGGGAGGATTCCAATGGCATCATCATTGATGATCACTGCAGGACGTGTTTTCTTGATTTCATCGCCAACAGTTAGACCCAGGTCAATCAGCCAGATCTCACCCCTATGCATGAAAATCCTCGTGATCTAATGCTGTAAATGGGGTGAGTTCACTATTATATTCATAATCCTTTAAAAGAGCTTCAGCTCCTTTTTTTAATAAGTCATTATTTGATCTGTCTGGTAGTTTCCCATTGTAATCTTCTAATAGATTGTGTAAAGCGGATTCTAAGAGAGAGAGTCTTTCCTCAAAAGAGAACTTGTTGATTTCATTCAAAACTTCTTTTTTAGTCATAACCAAGCTTCAGGTTCTAGATTAAAGGATCAGGGAATATCTTCCCATCATCCTTTCCAATCAATAGAGTGTATGTCAAATATACTCAAATCCCAAAAAAAGGCCATTAGAATGAATATATCCAATTGAAAGATACTATATTTAATTGTACTTCCAACCAAAATAGGGGCCAATCGTGAAGTAAGAGTCTTGAATCAAATGATACCTAAATTTGACCCCAACAACACCTGAGCCGCCAAATCGAAGCTCAAAACCGGCTCCTGGGGAGAATCCATAATTGGTCTCTTTAACGACAAAATCGTCAAAGCTAATCTCAAAGCCCCCTTCACCATATATAAACACATCATCCGACAGGTTCAGATAGATTCTGGGGCCTATAAAGAGGGGTAGGCGATTATAATCACCGAATCCACCAATATTATCATTTTCCCAAGAGTAGACCCCAAAGTCTATACGAAGTTGGATCTCACTAACATCTTCTTCTACACTTAGATCAATACCCAAGCCTATATTGAAAACTCCTGCTATCCCACCAAGAGCTCCCTTATACCCTGAAGCAGGGGGGGACCCATAGGAGAATAGACCGAAGTCCCAATTCCCTGTGAGTCGGGCAAAGCTATTGACTCCCATAGAGAAAAAGACCATCACACAGAGTATCATCAAGATTTTTCTCATCATTTCTCCTTAAATTGTGTACCAATAGTACGATCTCCATTCAACGTGGACTTTAACTGTTTTTTGGTGATATTAGAACCATGAATATTGGCCTGTAATAAGTTGGTGCCTTTTAAATTAGCACCCTTTAAATTGGTTTTACTCATATCCGCTTTTTCAAGACTCGCTTCTTCCAGATTGGCATTTTCGAGGTTTGCCCCTTTGAGATTGGCTCCTTTGAAAATAGAGTGACTCAACATGGATCCAGAGAGATTGGCTTTTTTAAGATTTGCCCTATGGAAAGCGCTGTAAATACAAGTGCTGCCCTTCAAATTAGCTCCTGGCATAATGGTCGCCCTAAAATCGGCTTCTTCCACAGTAGTTCTTCTGAGATTGGCCTCTTTCAGCCTGGTGCCACGAAGGATTGAGTCGCTCAGATCGGCATTATTAAGGATCGCCCGTTCCAGATTGGCTTTCTGAAGGGTGCTGTTGGTTAAATTGGCCCCTTCGAGGTAGGCTCCTTCCAGATTGGCATTTAAAAGATAGGCTCCTTCTAAATTGATGCCTTTTAGATTCATATATCTGAGGTTAGCCCCTTCCAGATCGATTTTTGCATTTGGATGTTCAGTCCTCCATTGATTCCATTTAGCCACCCCTTCTTTGATCCTGCTGACATGCCTTGACGCACGACTGGATCGCCCAAAACAGCTTAAAAGGGAGACCAGGATCATAAGAACAATGGTAATTTTTATATTAGCGATAGACAATCTGAATATCATTTTTCTAAAACCCTCTATTAGTTTATTTAGCGTGAGTTCGACTTGTGAATTGCCACGGAAACACTGAGCTAAAAGTTTATTATTAAATGGATTTAAAACCCACCCTGACAAAAACCTTAAAGATAGCAACTGGCTTAAAAGTCAAGGGGAAAGTAAAATTATTTTCCCTTTTCTTGACATTCTATGACT
>CAJXGR010000408.1 GCA_913053665.1 uncultured Spirochaetia bacterium | reverse complement strand
GTATTTCATGAAATCGAAGGTTATGTCATTATAATCTGTGATCTTCATAAGGTCGTTAAGAGTACCGTTAAAAGCATGGGAAACAGCCCGATAAGCCGAAGTATAGACTTTGGGATCCTTGTTTTTTATTGGGTGAGTGAGGCTTGGGGAATTGATGGCCAGGGTCGCCTTTTTGGGGAAACGGATGGTATAGTATTCTTGTTTTAGCTCACTTCTATACTCATTCTTAGGAATTATACTGTGAGGATCTTTGGCTAGGCGAAAGTAATGATCCTTTGAGTTAGGAGGAATGTTTCTCTCAAAGGGATTTTGTTCATGAAAGAAAAGGTTTTTTTGTGGGTTGAATCCAGAAAACACCATCCATCTTAAGTAATGATAGTCTTTTGTGAGGAATTGGCCAAAAAGATGAGTGTATGATTTATTTTCAATCTTTACCACCATTTCCCGTTCTTTGTAATTCATGTTAATGCTGGAGTATAGCTCGAGATAAGGGTTTTTGCGATCCAGGGATTGAAATACTTCGTAGTGAAAGCCTTTACTAGCAAGAGGTTCCATGTTTTTGATTGGAGTATAAATAATAAGAACAGCAATTATAATAAGAGCTACAAAGGAAAGGGAGCTAATCAACAGCTTGGACTTCTTTTTAGCAAGTGGATGGAGACGTATTCTTAAGCTTGAAGTCTCTTCAGTAAATAGAAAGAATAGAAGGATGAATGTAAATAGAAGGACCATAAAGAGAAAGAAGAGCATGATTTCGCTCATCCCTTCTGGGCTCAGATAGTTTTCTAGATTTAGCTGGTTGAATTGATAGTCCCTATGTTTCTTGAAAAGAAGAACCATAACGGTCGTGACAAATAGGACTATAACATAGAAAAAGCCCTTCCAGCGGAACAAAAACCAGTGAAAGGTAAAGCCAAGACTGATAGAGACAGCGATTAAATAGAAGAGTCTCTTGAAGTGGAAGGTGGCAAAATCATATTGATTCGTGTAAGTATCTTGTAAATAAGAACTAATCAAATACCCAAGAGTATAGACAAGAAAAAAGCAAGTGACAAGAATAAGGGCGACTACGTAAAACCTTAATTCCGAGAAGGATAAAACAAATCCAAGGGATGAGGCCGCCACAAAACTGATCAGAACGGTTGGGAAATCAAGGTCAAGACGGTCTGTGACCCACCAAATAACATATGTGAAAAGTAGAATAGCCGATAGGAAAAGGAAAACATACTTCCTTTGACCCATTATTCTTTTCTTAATATCCTTTATAAAGGGACTCATCGGTGTTTCCTATTGTATGAACCTTGACAATACTACTTGTCATGGTATTGTTAGCCATTTCTTTAAGAGCCATTGTTGTTTGGGTCTCATTATCCACGATTTTCTGGACTAAGGTTTTTGGTATCTTCTGATTAGAAAAGGCTTTCTTCAACCAGTCCCATTTGAATAAATCATCTCTCTGCCCTTTGACAGGGTCAATGAGCAATAATTTGCTAAGCCAATCACCGGATAGTTTACGATTCACCTTCTGATCTTTACTCCGTGACAAAGGGGATAACTGGCCTAAAAATAGAGTGGCACGAGCCTCATGAGTCATAAGGGTATCCAAAAGAGGATGGACCCAGTCATCCGACAGAGAAGCCATAAAGAAAGCTATGTGACTCGTCTCTATGGATTGTTTTTTCAGCGAAATAATGTAATGCCCCAATGAGTCAGCTATGGGCTGACTTTTTTGCCAATGAACCCGGGTCAAGTGTCTCAGTATACTATCCCACTGGCTATGTATGGGATGAGACTCTTCAGCACAGTCTGACGATAATAACACCTTAAAACCTTTTTGGGTTAAAAAATAACAGTATGAAACAAGTTCTTCCACCATCGTGTCCAATAGAGACATCATTTCATCGCTTTCATAGTATTGAATATGTGGGTTGAAAGTGGACAGAAAGACAAGCACTTCCTCATAGGCGGGTTGGATCTTCTCCGGAATGCGTATGAAAAGCTCTCTTCTCTTTGCAGTCAGCTTCCAGTTGACCCGGCGTACATCATCCCCTGGGGTATAGAGGCGATGCTCATAGTAATCACCGTCCAGAAGACGATGGCTGCTGTCAATATAGTCTTCTTTCGTGGATGAGAGATGGTAAAAATTATACTCTTTTTCATGAACCCTGGGTAGTATGAGTATCTCTTCATCCAGGGCTATCTCCCATTGGATCTGTGTGAGTCCTAGAGCGTCTTTATTGGATAGGGAGAGTTTATCGAAATGATAATCCCCTCGTCTTAAGAAAGTTAAGGTATCTTGATGGGTGTGATCTCCTCTGGAAAAGAGATCATAAGTGATCGTAGACTTCTCTATCTCATCATTCAAAGGGGAAATATGGCTGGGTATTCCATTGAAAGATGTTTTGAATAGAGGAAATAAGGGCCATCCCTTTAAGGACAGGGTATACGGGACTTTAATACCTATAGTTCCCTCATGGAAGGGTAAATCTAACTGACATACCTTGGGGTCCCTTTTTAACAGGAGACAAGAGATCAAGAATCCCAGGATATTCAATGTGAGCAATAGGCTTAGAATACTGATCCCTCCCAGGGAAAAGATAAGGACAAGGAGGTCTATTTGTTTATAGGCTAAAAAATAACCGGCCAGACCCGATGCAATGACTATGAAATGTCCCTTTAGGGTTAAAGGGAAGGCTATTTGCACACGTTTATAGGTTACAGAAAAGAGTTTTGCCAGGTACTGACGATGGTCATGCTTTTCAGAACGCGAATCTAAAGCTATGGAGGGGGTGAAATACTTCTTGACACGAGGAAGTAAGAAGTAAAGCCCAAGAAGGATAAGTATTGAACTAAGTATAAAAGCTTTGTAAGTGAACGCACCTTCTAATAAATCAAAAGAGACCAGGGTTACTAACAATAGATGAAGGATAAGACTCAGTCCAATCAGTAATAACGCCATTTTACGGATGATGGGAATGGGGCGTAAGAGATGGATTGAAAGGGTTAGAGAAAAAGGCGTGACGAGCCAGTAGTAAAAGTATTGAAGGAAATCATAATGGCTAAAATCCCACTTGGAGAGGCCCGCGAGATGATAAAAGGTCAGAATGCAAAACCCATAAAAGGAAAGAAGGGATAGCAGGA
>CAJXGR010000407.1 GCA_913053665.1 uncultured Spirochaetia bacterium | reverse complement strand
CTACACTTAATTGAAATAAACAATTATCTGGAGAATTAAATGGTCCTGATGATATATGTGACCTACTTCATTCTACTCATTTTCTGCCATTTACGATAAACAGCATCACTCCAAAAGCTTTGGAAATAGGCAATGGCTGCCAACTTCTCATCCTCTTTAAGTAGATCCTTAAATTTCGGCATTTTCCCACTCTCAGATAGACCACCCATATTAATGGACCTTTTCAATTCACTCAATGAATGGTGGTAAGCATGAGCCGTTCCGTTTAAGGGAGGTGGTTTAGACCCATGAGCTAACGACTTATTCGTTCCTTGGGCTTTCTTCCCATGACACACGGCACAGTTCTTTAGGAATACCGTTTTGCCTGTTTGAACCTGGGCTTCTGTATACCAGCGGCTCTTTTTATCTGTTTCTGCCGATTGATTTGATTTATTCTTCATCGAATCACAGCTAAACACAAAAATACCTGTAAGTAAAATGGCAAGCGCAAATCCAGTTCTTTTCATACCTTCTCCTAAAATAAGATTATCCATTTAAGCCTGACAGGTCAATTCCTGGAGATTCTATCCAGCAAATTCATTAAGACCTTCTATCAGACTATAGGTTTCTAATAAAATATATATAAATAAATCATCCGTCTATCAACTTATTTCTGATTTCATAAATATTATCAGCCCCGTGACAGGTGATCCCTAAAGAGCTGGATATGTTCCCACATGGGATCCCTGAGCTTAGAGTTATATAAAAGGGCGGCTGGATGGTAAAGGACAAAGAAGTCAATATGGGGATATTCCTCTGACTGAAAGAAACGACCTACAATATCTTTCATAGCAGTGCTTGGAAGGGCGGATCCTAATAAGTATTTAGCACTGGTGGCTCCAAGGGTCAGGATGAATCGTGGTTTGATTAGATCGATTTCTTTTTTGAGGTATGAGATACAGGTTTTTGCCTCATGAACCAGAGGAGTACGATTATCTACCGGACGGCATCGACAGATATTGGTCACATAAATGTCTTTTTCACTAGTCCATCCAATACTTTCAAATATTTTATCCATGAGTTGACCAGCCTTCCCAACGAATGGAATCCCTTGAATCATTTCATTGTGGCCGGGTGCTTCTCCCACCATCATCACGTGACGGTTGGGATTGCCCCGACTGGTTGTAGGATTTTGCTTGATTTCGCTGGATAAAGGGCATCGGGTACAATGATAGGCCCTGAGAAGCTTTCTGAAATCCTCTACGGATGAACAAGTCATAATCTGATCAAAAGGATCTGGTGATTGACTCTTACTCCAGAGGTCAGGATGATCATTCATAGCCTTTCATGCTTGTGTTTCTAAATAACTAATGATTTCTTTCGCTTCCTTACGGACTTGTGGGTAAAGGGATCTCATGATATGCTTTTTCAAAAGGGGGATACTGGATTTTACTTTCTTATCTTTAAATATTCTAATCACATAGAGGGTCACACCTTTGTCTTTTTCTTTGGGAAGCGTCTTGAAAACTAATTGATAGCTATCAGGACGGTCGCTGCCAATCAAGTAATAATAGGCATGACGACGTACATGGATGTTCGGATGGGACAAGTATTTTTTTAGGACGGGTAATGCTTTGCTATCAAGATTCTTATGAATGAGAGCTATGGAATAAAGCTTTAGGCCAAGATATTCTTCATCGTTTTTATACATCACTTTGCGATTGATGATCTGAACGGCTTTTTCTTTATCGATCTCAAAGAGTTTACTGAGAATCATCTTCCTGATATTAACATCCTTCTCACGGACAAAGGTTTTAGTGAGTAAGCGAAGCCCTTTCGACTTGTTGAGATGGTGAATGCTGTGGATCATTTGGACTTTTAGCCCACTCATATTGCTTTTGAGTTCTTTAGCCCAGAGTTTTGTCACCTTGTTACTATCCAATTGACTCATCACGTCCACAGCTTTCTGTCTCACCTTGTAATTGTCATCATTATAGACTAAATATTTCAGTATCCTGAAGGACTTCGGGGTTTTATACTTTTCCATTCCAGTAAGAGCCGCATATCTTATCTGATGATTATCATGTTTAAGGGACTGGTAAAGGATTTGGTAGCCTTCCTCCGATTGGGTATCTCCAAAAGCTTTTATGACAGACATAACCACCCGGATATCTTTATCATCCACGTGTTTTTTGAGTATAGAGAATGCTTTCGGGCCGCCAATCATCCCCAAGGCACTGGCTGAGTAGGCTCTAATAAGAGATGTGTTGGATGACTTAGTTAATTGTTCTTCTAGAAAGGGGATTGAAGTACTGGAATTGATTTGGCCGATAGCATGGATGAGTGCCAATTTCATCTCACTGTTCGTGTCAGGGAGACCAAAGATCTTGATCAACTCGGGCAAAGCGTTTGCAGACTTCATATTTCCAAGAGCTCTGATGCAGGCATTTTTGAGCCACTTATTTTTATCACTTTTCAGGAGAGTGAGTATCTCATCTTCACTTTGGGTATATTGAAACTCTCCCAGTGCTTCTATGACACTTGTTTTCATATGTGCACTGTCTGAATCAATGTGCTGGGCAATGAGGGCCGCATATTTCTTTAACTCAAGGTGTCTGCTAGCATCAATAGCGGTGAGATACACATTTTCGCTGATCTCATTTTTTAGAATGCCCTCTAAAAGAGGATAATACTTTTTATTCTTCTTCTTGACGATTTGCTGAATGACCCATATTCGCTTGAGTGAGGTGCCAAATTCCAGAATCTCTTTATACTTGAGATAATCTTTATCGTGTTTGTCTTTTTTTACACTTCCGGCTTCTACAAACGGGTTGACCTTTGTTTTACGTCTTTTCTTTTTTGGAGTGGTCTTTTTAGGTCCCGCTTCAACAAAAGGGGTCAGCTTCCTAGCCTTTCTTTTAGTCTGTCGGGATGTCCTTTTAGCCCTTGATTTCTTTTTCAGACTGGGTGCCGCAAATATATTTGAAGCAATCATTAGGGTTAAAGCTAGGGTGAGCCATTTCATTGTTTCCCTCCACCTGTATTACAGGTCATTAGATATACAAAAAGCTGTTCTATGCCCATCGGTTAACCAGTAAATATCTTTAGAAGTCTTTTTAAGTCGATTTATGATCCATTATAATTATACTAAAAAGTTTATAAATTGTCGCCCCGTAGAGACGCGATTAATCGCGTCTC
>CAJXGR010000406.1 GCA_913053665.1 uncultured Spirochaetia bacterium | reverse complement strand
GAAGCTACGTTTTCTTTGAATGATTTCAAAAAAAAAGCTTGGATTGATACGAACAGTTCATAAGTAATACGCTTAGGATAACCAACATTAAAATTTAAGCTTAATATAATACTCTTCATCTGGGATTCCATCGATTTCAGCCTTTTTCCAATCTTCAATGGCTTTCCCATACGCTATTATTCCAAGACCAGACTGGTAGAGAAATACAGTATTACTTTTAATAATATTGGTAATACTACGTTTTTTTCTATAATAGGCAGCAGCCTTGTCTTGATCTAGCATTTCTCTATAATTTGTTTTACTATATGCAGTGTTTGTATTAACAATGAAATACCCATCATCTTCTTCAACTATTACCTCATTCTCCGGATTATATGGATTAAATTCGAGAATAGGCTTTCCATCATTCTGATAAACTTTATAAATAATACTTTCAACATTTAACCCTCTATTTTGCCAATAATTAATAGCATTTAATGTGTCTCTGTCTATTCCATTGGTTATGACTATAAAGTGTTGATCACTATTAAATTGATTGGCTTCTAGCTTTGTGTCAAGCTCAAAATATTCAGCATGGGCTTCGGCTAGATTGATGTCTTCCAGTTCACCATACTTTTTGAGCAAACTTTGTAATTGGTCATAAGTATATTGCCCATAAATTTGACCGTATCTTAATACTTGTAAAATATTTTCCTGACGCCCTTCCCATCGTTTTAATTCAAAGATATACAAATCACCCTTCACATCTAAAGCATAAATATCAGCCTCTTCTTGACGGAGTCGTTGTCTGAAGAGGATCATTAATTGATTTTCAGGGATAAGCCTCGTAATGTTTTCTGCAATTAGACTTTCTAAATCCTTTTCTAACCATCCCAGGTCATTAAAAGTTGAAGCTTTTACCCGAGTTATGTCACTATGTTCAGTTTCATTCAAATAAAAAAGCATTTTAATTTCTCCTTACAAAAATTATTTTTCGACACTCACCATCCCTTTCAATAGAGTCTTACGTCTAATATACTAATAAATACAGCAAAAACAAGCTACTAAATAACTGAATTGCTAACTCCCTGACTTCACACCACTAGACCCCACTTTCTTAACATATTCACTGGCAATCCCAAGGATCACCTGCTGAGCGTTCAGGAAACGATCACCGGCTTTGGCCCCATGGAGTCGGAAGCCCTCACCCTTTTTAGACACCAAAAACTCGATAACAACAGGCTCACCCTTACGATTCTTCCATTTGGCCTGCACCACATAATGGCTTTTGGCTAAACCCTTGTATTTCTTCTTCACATCAGTGGAAGACCAGGTGACACCTCCTCCGGACACGACCTCAAAGACTTCACCGATAGTGATCTCATCGCCGAAAGCCTCCAGATAACCATCTCGAACAACCTTGTAATCGCCGCTTCCAAAGAGAGAGCCTAGCACGAAAAGAGCGATCAGGATGAAAGTCCCCATGAAGTACTTCTTGGGCGTCTTGCTTTTCTTTTTCTCGTGATCCGCCATGATCTTGATCTCCTGGCTCATTTCGTTTTCGTCCAGAACGTTCTTGCAATGGGAGCATTCTGTCTGAGCAGTCTTTCTCAAAGGGAAGCAGGGCACCCAGAATAAATCAAAGTACCGCTGACTGATCGACAGGGATAATTCCTTTTGATCACAGCTCTCACAGACGGAGTCTACCATATGGACTTTTGCAATTTCTTTTTCATCTGTTCCCCAAATAATCATTGTCATTCTCCTTAATCTATTTTTAATAATAAGTTACAGGTTTCACAAGTCTTACTCCCTCTTTCTTATCCCCTCTCCCTTTGGGAGAGGGTTAGGGTGAGGGGTCTTACTCTTTATTATATAGCAATTTATTTGTCGAACTCACATTATAAATATTTATCCAGACTGCGTTTAAGTTCATCTTGAATCTCTTCCCTTAGACTCACAGGGCTAATCACTTCAACATGGGGGATCCACCGGTAGAGCCAGCGTTTGATTTCCTCAGTCCCCTTTACAGTAAAGCTGAGTTCAATGCCTCCATCCTCAATATCTTTCTCCTGTTGACTTTTATGCCATTTCTTACGCATAACATAGGTCTTACACGCCTCATCAAACCGAACGACCACATCAACAAGTTCCCTGTCAACGATAATTCCGAATGCCCCTGATAGTTCCTCTTCAGGATCAATGATTTGAGGAGTAAAATGTTCATTCATCTGTTTCAAAGAGAGTATCATATCCAACCCAAAGGTTCTCATATCTTCAGCCAAGTGACAAAACCCCCTTAAATACCAGAACTCTTTGTGGTAGTAGAGATAATACGGGTCAACTCTGCGCTTCTTTGTCTCATTGTTGTATAGATTCCTGTAAAGAAGTTCAAGCCTTTCATAGTGAGTGATGGCATGATGGATAGAGGCAAGATGATCATCATTTTCTTTATTCCCCTTGTCAGAAGAGAGTATAATATGATCCGGCAGTGTGGCTTCTCCTCCAGCCAGTTTTCCTTCTATTTTTCTAATGCTTTTTTCTATGCCGGAACCGAAATGTCCCATCATGTTTTTTGCTAAAGCCAGGGTCAACCATTCTTCTTGGGATATATTGGGTTTTCTAAAGCTAAATCCATCCTCAAAGACATAGCTTTCTTTCTGCTTGTCATAATAGATTGGGAACTTGGCATCCTTTAATGTCTTGATATAAGCGTAAACAGCACCTTTTTTCACTCCAAATTCCTTTTCCATAGACTGAACGGTCAACTTAACACCTCGATCTAAGCGTTCGAGGATTGAGAGTAAATAGTCAAAATTATACATGATTTTCCTCCTTCACTATTTGATTAAATATAAACGTAGTGACTTTACGTATAAGCTAGTGAGCGTTTTTTTATAACAAACCGGATAAAAATACTTGATGTGAATCAAATACTTATATTACTTGGGAAAAATATCTTTCCATTTCAGTTAATTTCGATAAATTTACACCCACTGGCTCAAAGGGATTTAATATATGTCATCATTCAGAGTGAGGCATTTATTATTTTGATCTTCCCTATCAGAGAAGGAGATAACCATTATGAAGCATATATATGTGGCTGACATTATAAGAAGTGGAAAGATACTTGCACAGGCTGATGAGTCCGTCCTTTTGAAAGGTTGGTTATATAATAAGCGCCACAAAGGAAAGCTCTATTTC
>CAJXGR010000405.1 GCA_913053665.1 uncultured Spirochaetia bacterium | reverse complement strand
TTCAGCAAGCCGTATAGCAATTCTATTGCCTCCTTTCTATGTCCCTTACAGCAAATACGGATTCAACATGGAAACTGTTGAATTGAGTCTTTTCTTATTCCTCTCCCATTTTGGGGGAGGTTGGGAAGGATGATTCACAGAGCTTTTCCTGTCACTATCTTCTCCCATAAAGGGCAATGGCATTAAGTTAAGGACTAATTCTCTTTCTACGTTTATGAGAGCTTTCCTTTTTGCTATACGTCATTTTATTCCTGGGATATTTGCGGCCAGGTCGCTGACAAATGGGATTCATCTTAAAAACGTGCTTCAATTCCTCTAATATTATTTCCTGACTCCTTTTTCTTGTTAAGAAAAGCTCAACAACACAGTCCAAAAAGGCTGAATAGCATACTGAATGATTAACCCCATACTCATACCAACGTCCCACCTCTTGACATCTATCCTTGATCTCTGAGTCGGCTTCTTTGTTTAAAATACTCTCCAAGTTGCTTAAAACAATCATCCCGTAAAAATCTTGCTCTATTGTCAAAAGACTCTTTCCACTAAACCTTTCCACCTCATAAATATTTTTTAATCTATCGAAATAGGTTTCTATACCCCATCTTAAGAAAGACAAGTCCTTAAAATCCTCTGTTTTCCAGACTTGATCATCTAATAAACGGGTCGTCAGGATTTCTATTCCCCCTGTTTCTAACTTTACTTTGATCAATCTAACTTTTAGCCTTTCTGGAAGCTTGTTTTGACTCACAAAAGCTTTCTGTTTCTCTCTGACAGTTAGTTCTATTATTCGATCAACATCATCGGATTTAATAAAGTCATTCACTGCTTTGAGACTATGTTTTGGAAGGCGAATTAAAAAATCTTTCCCATGGGACTCCATAAAAGACATCACTGAATAATCAGCATAGGCTCTATCAAGGATTAAAAGATCATCATCTCTCAGATACTTGATGTGATCGTCAAATATGAATAGCTTTTCTGCCTTTTTCTTATCTAAACAGGCATTAAGGACCACTTCATTTAGAGTGTCATACAAAAGGCTGCTTAGCGCCTGAACTTGGCCATCCTGGTATACTGTTCCTTTGGACACGATACTTATTTTTTTAGGACGTGACACTTGACGATATTAGTAAGTTCTTCTATGGGGTATGCCGTAAAGTACTATTTGGATCAGCATATTGAGGAAAGGTATAGCTTGGAACGCATATTAAAACACAATATGATAGCCAATAAACGGTCATAGAGAGTCACATTGGCCTTTTGCTTTATGGGTAAGTATTGTTTTCATAGTACTTGTTTATAGACCCTTTCGATTAGTTTTAGCCTTTTGGAACACCCGATAATTGATGGCTTCTATCTCACATATTGTTTGAGCGAACGTTTTGAGACGGAGGATTGCTTTTCAGGAGTTCAACCAGTCGATTTATTTGTTCCTTCTGGCGATTCGTTAAATCAATAAATTGGCAGCCAATCTTTTTATGATAAGCTGAACGGGTACTCTCTTCCCATACCAGTTGAACGTTTAGATTTAAGAAATCCTGATTGCTTGCGTAGGAGCCGGGAGGTTGGATAGTGATACAAAACTTGTTTTTATTGGATAATTTAAACACATCGACAAGGAGATTCGCTCCTGTGGGACTGATGTCAAGCATAATGCCTGCCGGCTCTTTATCATCGGAGTCTTTATTATACACCTTATAAACACACTTCTTACGATCAGAACTTCTACTTTCAGCCGACATATATTACCTCAAACTTTCCATCAAATTCATTTGCTATTAAATAATCTAACCCTTTAATCGTAAACATCCAACAGAAATGTTGATTATCTCAAAATAATCTCACTAAACCATATCCCTTTGATTCTCCTGATATTTTATAAAAACTTGACTTAATTGCTTCATTATATTATTTTATTGAGAATGATTCTCAATTGCTATGTCCTCTTATTCTAAAGATCGTTGTCTGTATGAAAGGTTGATATGATACAAGTTAAATGGATTCTTTACTTGGTTTTTCTGATTGGTTCGATAACCACAAATGGTCGTTCTCAGGTCACCAGGGCGTCTTATGTTATGGGGACTATGATAGAGATCCAGGTCACAGGAGCGAGTGATACAATATCCCAAGAAGCCATTGACAAATCCTTTCGGGAGTTGCGTCGTCTGGATGCAATTATGAGTCGTCATTTGGCCGATAGTCCACTCAACAAGATCAACGGGTTAGCCGGGCAAACCTGGATAAAGGTTGATCAGGACCTCTATAATGTGATCAAAGCTTCTATACACTACTCTCAAATGACGGATGGTGCTTTTGATATTACCATTGCTCCTCTCATAGACCTATGGAAAGCTTCTAAAAGTACAAATCACGTCCCAAAGCAAGTTAACATTAATAAAGTACTCAAGTCAGTCCATTACAATTGTATTAAAATCCATCCCAAGCTTCCAATGATCTCCTTAGCCCATAGGGGTGTAGCTATCGATCTTGGAGCCATAGGAAAGGGCTACGCAATCTCTAAAATCCTTACCATATTAAAGAACTACTCATTTAAGAGTATTAAAATCAACTTTGGGGGCCAGATCTATTTAGCAGGCAGTTCTAAGGATTCTGATTCCTGGAAAGTAGGCATCAGAGACCCTTTAAGTCGAAATCATGTCTTAATGTGGGTCCACGCAAGGAATAAGTCGGTTTCCACTTCAGGGGGGTATGAGAGATACGTGACAATAGGTGGGAAGCGATATTCCCATATCCTGAACCCCAAGACGGGATACCCTGTAAGCCACATTCTAAGTGCTACTGTAATTTCAAAGGATCCCATCATGGCGGATGCCCTTTCAACAGCCATTTCTGTGATGCCCATAAAGGATAGTATCAGTCTGATCCATCGACTAAAGGATGTTGAGGCTGTTCTTGTTACTCAAGATAAAACGGGCAAAAAACCCTTTACCATCCATTTATCCAATGGTTTAAAGGGTCAAATTACAGCTGATAAATCAATTACACAAAGAGGTCAAGTTAGTGGAAGAAATTGAGCCATCATTAAACTTTAACAATCAGGAGAAATCCATGTTCTACCCAAACTCTCGGACAATGATACTGGACGATCGCTTCCCATTCCCTTTGGAGGTGGTCTACAAAGAGAAAAAGTATATATTGCACTTAACCAAAAACGATAAGCTT
>CAJXGR010000404.1 GCA_913053665.1 uncultured Spirochaetia bacterium | reverse complement strand
TGTATAACAAGATCGGGATCACGGAAATGCTGGAAGAGGAAAACTAAGCCCAGACAAGTGATACGGCCTCATAAGTCTGTTAAGCTTGCATTATTACTGGACCCGACAAAGTTATACAGCAAAGGTCATGTCATGAGTTATAAATGAAGTCCCTACTGGTCAGCTAAAGAGATTTGGATGATTTCCAATACGAGCAAGTTTTAAGTAGTCTTCTTCTACTTTGTAGATTAGAAGTAGGTCAGGCTCAATGTGACACACTCTTTGTCCTTTGTAATTTCCTGTGAGAATATGATCTCTGTGTTTAGCTTCGAGGAAATCCTCTCTCATAAGTATTTCTACAATCAAAACAAGCTTTTCTTTTTGTTCGGCAGATAGTTTCTTCCTGTCTTTTCTGAAGCTTTTCAAGTATTTAGTTGCTAACATAAAATCTATTTATCATTCTTCTCATCATTTTCATCAGCAAAAAGCATGTTTTTAAATTCTTCTAAATCTTTGCATTCAATCATATCTCTGTCATTCTCAACGTCCTCAATAGCCTGTAAGGTTTCCTCATTAAACTTCCTGAAATCACCTGTTGCTTTGTCTTTAAGACTCTTTTTGCCTTTTGTTTCTTTTGACATACTGCCTCCAGCACTAAGAACACTCAGTAAATATAATATTTTATCGGCTCAAAAACAAGCTTTCATTACCTTGCTGACACGTCTAAAAAACCGATATACCCTAGTTGTTGGATAGTCCGCACTCAAGCCCTGACAGATGACCTGGCCAACTGGAAAACTCCAGAACCCCCCTAGTCCTCCACACAGAACAAATATTGAGCAAAATTACAGTTGTTTTCTTTGTAATCTCCAAACCACACAGGATTTACTTTTTAGAACGAATAATTTCAGCTAATGCCTTTAGAGCATGATTTACTTCTTCAGAATTATGAAAAACGTCTAAAACATCAGGTTCCAGGACCACCACATTACTTCCTTTGGCATATCTAGAGACATATTTCCCCCGAATACCTTTGCTAAAATCATATTCTTCTAACATTTGATCTTCATCATTTTCCTTTTTCATAAATCTTCCTTTCTTTATTTGTTGTTAGTCTTGCACTTATAATACGTATATGATCTCCCCGATCACAATGAGCAACCACTAACAGCCTGTTCATATAAGATAATCCTATTGTAATGAATCGTTCTTCGCCTGATGAGTGCATTGGATCTTCAATAGTTATCGATAAAGAATCCTCAAATAGAGTCGATGCTTCTTCAAAGGCTACTTTGTGCCTGGAAATATTTAGTTTAGCCTTAGCTTTCCCACTCAAAAAGCAAAGTCAATGAGTTTTCACCTTAATCCTTTAATTTATAAAAGATAGGCGAGAGAGTTGAATAAGTCAAACAAAACAATATTAAAACCAGGGCTATTTAATTCTCTTGTAAATCAAGTCACAAATGTCATTGCGAACTCCTGTGAAGCAATTTCTCTTCCACAGGCTTAATATGAGATCGTCACGTCTCCTGCTCACGGCCATCCATGTTCTTCGCAGGATGAGTACATCCTGCACGTCGAAGATTCCTCGCGATGCAAGATTTAGAGAAACATTAAATAGCCCATGTATTATTATTAATTTCTTGACATAAGTCGTCAAAATTGATTATTTTAATAACTTAAGTGTTATAATATTCTAAACGGTTTAATTTATGGAAATAAAAAGCATCTCCTACAAAAGTGAGCGAACCCCCTTTTGGACTGAGGAAGAACCAAATATCCTCCATCCCCACCCCTTTGAGACCATCTATCAAATCCCGAAAGGCCTGGGAGAGGGTACCATCCAGTCTATTCAAATACGCGACGGGATGGATCTCATCCTGGTAGACCAAAAGCCGGATCGTGATTTAGTCCTTGAGATCACGGTTTCCCCTGAACTCACTAAACTGTTCTTCACTTTAACCGGCCAGATGAAAGCCATTTTTCCTGGTTCAAACCAACATTATATCATTCCTGCCGGAGAAAGGACTCTTGGTGTTTTTGGGCCTAAAATGAACGTGGTATTTTCCAGGGATCAACCCACTCAAATGGCCTGTATTTCCTTTGAAAACCACCTGCTACAGTCCCTGGAAGGGGAATCTCAAGTCATTCTTGACAAGGTATCCCAAATGATACAGAAGACCTTAACGGGGATGGATCGTCCATCAAACCCTATTGACTCCGCTATGCTTCTTGTACTCCACCAAATACAGAATTGCCCCTATCAAGACTCCTTGCGTCAGGTCTACCTTGAGAGTAAAGTCCTTGAACTATTGGTTTTATGTTCAGAGCAGTCATCCTCAATAAAACCCAATGGCCATTCCCAATTACACGCTCAGGACATTGATAAAATCCATTATGCTAAAGAAATCCTTCTGGAGAATATGGAAACACCTCCTAGCCTCTTGGAACTAGCCAAACAAGTGGGAATCAATGACTTCAAGCTTAAGAAAGGCTTTCGGGAGATTTTGGGAACCACTGTTTTTGGCTTCCTCCGCGAACAGCGCATGGAAAAGGCTCGTTTACTCCTTGAAGAAGGCAAGATGAATGTCACCGAAGTTCTTTACGATGTGGGATATAATAGTCCGAGCCACTTTACCTTTGAGTTTAAAAAACGTTTTGGTATCACGCCTAGTTCTCTCATCAATTAACTGAATCGTTGCCGATGAGCTTAGAAAGATGTTTACAGGACTTCTTACCGAAATTATGGTTGACTTTAAAGTGAATGACCAATATTTTATAGGTTATGAGAATATTAGATAAAAACAATGAAATCATTCTATCTTTAGAAGATTATAAATCGCTGATTAAAAGAATTGAGAACTTAGAAAACAAGCTTCACGCTGAGGATATAGAAAAACGAGGCAGGAAAATGTTTATGGATAAACCATCCAAGACATTGGGAGAGAGCATCACTGAATTGATGCAGGATGTCTCTGAAGAGGAATGGGAAAAGCTACCTTCCGATGGGTCCAAGCAACATGATCACTATATTTACGGTAGCCCAAAACGCGAATGAGAAAGATATTTGTTGATACCTCCTATTGGATTGCCCTGATCAACCCAAAGGATGACTTGTTTCATAAAGCCCACTCTCTGGATAAGTCATTGGACTCCCATTATTTTATTACAACAGACGAAGTTTTAAGTGAGGTTTTAGCCTATTTTTCTG
>CAJXGR010000403.1 GCA_913053665.1 uncultured Spirochaetia bacterium | reverse complement strand
GACTATAAATAAATATTCCGAAGTAAAGATATTAATATTTATGCTGCTGTCCATGAAGTTTAAAATTGAAAAAAAAACAAGATCACTTAATTCAAATCTTCTAAAAAGAATCTCATTTATTACCGAACTTTGAACTAACTCAAAAAACACGCGATGTATATCCAGGAATTATTTCAATAAAAACGTCCAAAAGCTGAAAGCTTTGTAAAAAAGCCTGAATCCATGGGTCATTGGACGGAATAATAAAAACCATAGTATAGAGGATTGTATGAAAAGAGAGAACTCATTGCTCCACGAGGAGAACCCGAGTGTAACTTTTAAAAAAAGCGAAGAGACTATTTTGCCCAACAAGAACGTGACAAAGTTCAGCGCCCCTGTGAAAAAGAGAAAGATCGTCATAAGCCCCCTGAAAAAAGATCCTTTGAATGAGATGAGTCAAAAGGTTGGTGGTGAAGGCGATTTCATCAAGACAATATCAGGAAGGATTAAGACCTCAGAGAATTGTCGGAAATGCCGATCGTTGAAGTCCACTGAGAGCAAAGAATACTTCTGTACAAACTTTGAAGCCTTATGGTATCATCGAGATACTCGATTCGCTAACTTTGACAGGTGCCAATACTTTAAATCCAAAACTAAAGCAGAAGCGTTCGTCAGATAAAGCTCTAAAGCCTGCTCCAAAACAAATATTTTAGAATGACAGGAATAAGTGATGAGATTAACCCTGGGAGGACTAAAGGTCTAATCCTCCCTATAGAGTTCTCATGTCTTACCCTAAAATACGCAAGACAACTTGTGGTCTCATGTTGGCCTGGGCAAGCATAGAAGCGTTTGTTTGAGACAGGATTTGGTTCTTCACAAAGTCAACCATTTCCTTAGCCATGTCCAGATCTCGAATCTGGGACTCAGCGCTTTGGAGATTCTCAGCGGCAATATCCACACCACGAATGGTATGTTCCAAGCGGTTTTGGAATCCACCAAGATCGGCTCGTTGCTTTCCCACAACATATAAGGCTGAATCGATGATTTGGATTGCTCTGTTAGCCCCATCCTGACTGGTGTAGCTGACCGACAGCACTCGGGTGTTTTCTCCCGTAGCTGGTCCTTTCGACAAGCCAAGAGAAGACGCTGAAGCATTGGCAAGATAGATCTTCTCACGTTGATCCGTATTGGCTCCCACGTGGATGTAGAGCCCGCCAGGACTGTCTCCGTCCTTCCTCACGAGTTCATGGGCATCGGGAGCCCCTTGCGTAGGAAGGATGATAGGAGGCATGGCGCTGTTTTTAGCCGCAGCCGCGTCTCCACCAGCTCCTTTAGCCGCATCGGCTCCACTTCGGTCAAAGCCGCCTTTTAAGAGTTTCATAGTGTTAAACTCGGCTTGGGAAGCAATTCGATCCACTTCATCCACTAATTGCTGAATCTCCGTTTGGATCTGTAGACGATCTTCAGTCGTGTAGATACCATTAGCTGATTGAACAGCTAATTCTCTCATACGTTGAAGAATATCAGTCGTTTCACTCAACCAACCTTCGGCCGTTTGGATGAGTGAGATACCATCCTGAGCGTTTCGGCTAGCCTGGTTCAATCCACGAATCTGAGCTCTCATCTTTTCTGAGACGGCAAGTCCGGAAGCATCATCGCCTGCCCTTGTAATTCTCAGTCCTGAAGAGAGTTTACGAATGTTGTTGTGAATTGAGTGACTTGTAAGCTTGAAGTATCGATGAGCACTCATAGCGCTCAGATTGTGATTGATGATCATAAGCCCTCCTTGATTTATGGTTGACAATCCGTTATTTTGTAATCACGATAGTAAGTATAAACCGTGATAGGGAATTTGTCAAATAAAAAAGTAGACTTTTTTTCTAAAGAACCTTTCTGAATTTGTCGATACCTTCTTTTGCCACTATAACTATAATCCTACCAGCTATTTTTAGGACTACTTATAAAACCTGATCTCTTAGGCCTTAATAAAAAAAAGTTCATATGAATACATTTGGTTATCTTTTCTACTAGCTTTAATCCGGTTCTTTAAGAAAATATTGTGAGAGATGATGGCCTTAAAAATCCTGGGCATTGTAAATGTAACAACAGACTCTTTTTCTGATGGTGGAAGGTACCTGAACCCAGATCATGCCATATCCAGAAGCCTGGATCTGATTAGAGACGGCGCTTCAATCATTGATCTGGGGGCTGTGTCCAGCCATCCGGATAGTGAAAACATATCGGCTGACAAAGAGATTGAGAGATTAACCCCCATTATTAAGGCTTTGAAACAAGAAAACATCACCTTATCAGTGGACACTTATAAGCCCAGGGTGATGGAGGAAGTTCTAAGGCTAGGGGTCCACATGATAAATGACATCACGGCATTAGCGGATGAGAAAGCAATTCCTGTCATAAAGGACTATCAGCCGGATCTCGTTCTCATGTTTTCGTCTAAATCCCAGGCCAGAGCGGATAAAAACAAATGGTATGAACAGGATCCCGTGGACAAGATCGAGTCCTTTTTCAAAGAGAAATTGGATCAACTCACTTCGTATGGAATCAAGAGGGAGAAAGTGATATTGGATCCCGGAATGGGGTTTTTTCTTGGGGCCAATCCACGGCCCAGTCTAAAAGTCCTTAATGATCTCTCCAAGTTCAAGAGACTGGGCCAAAGGATATTAGTATCCACATCCCGTAAATCTTTCATAGGAAGTGTATTAAAGAATGAAGTACACGAAAGAGGAGCGGGCACACTAGCTACGGAGATCTGGGCGGCCCTTCAGGGAGTTGACTTCATTCGTACCCATGATGTGAAGTCCTTAACAGACGCTATTACAATGATCCAGGCGATTCAGTCTCCCGACTTATACGACTAATTCCCCATGAAATAAATGCTTCATCTTTCTGATCGTCTCAAGAGTTTTACGGGTTGGTTTTAGACTTTCGAGGATTTCTAATTCCTTTTTATTGAAAAGCACCAGTTGATGGGGATTTCGTTGTTTCTGTTTCACTTGGATTCTTAAAGCTTTTAGAGATAGATTATTCATGTTGATTCCTTTTGTTTAACGTTCTACTTAATAGATACGATGCATTCTGATAATTATCACAAAAAAGCTTGTTTTATTTAATAAAGTGGGTCTTGACTGGAACAATCTTTTATTCCTCTTGGCTTACACAGCTAAATAAAGTCATTCTAATTGAATTATATGCCTCTAGTTCCCGCC
>CAJXGR010000402.1 GCA_913053665.1 uncultured Spirochaetia bacterium | reverse complement strand
ATTTCTAAATAGTTCACCATTTTTTTATAAAGTAAATAGGCATCATTCTTTTGCTTATTTTTTATCATCCGATAGGCTTTAAATAAATATTTTTCATATATCCCTTTATAGATCTGATGGGAATCTTCTAACTGGTTTATTTGTTCTACAATTTTTGGTGATAAAACATAATATTTCTCAAGTTCAAGTAAAAGCACATGATTTTTATACATAAAATGATCCCGAAATTCTCTAAATGTATTCAAAATCTCATTGTTATCATGAAAATCAAGAGTTTGACAAACCGCTGTAGTGATAAAACAGGATGAACCGGTTTTGGTTGAAGAGGCTTTTGGGAAAGCAATATCAAAAAAACCATCCAACAAACTTTGTCCTACACTGAACGTAAATTGTTACCTCGACAACGACCGCATTTACCCATAAAAGTGACATGAGACGTACAGATGGGCCTGCTGCAAGTCATACAAAAATAACTTGCCGAATTTCCGCATCCGAATATTTCACAAACTTCTCTTGCCATAGTTTTTATTCTCCAAATCTTATAATTTATTTCATATTAGATATTTCTAAAGCGAGATCATTGCATTTCCTATTCAGTTCAAGCCAGATTAATATTTGATCCCGCTTATCCTTATTCCTGCTCACAATTTCAAGCATTTGCTTCATCACTTTTTCTTCAGCTTCGGCATACTCTCTATCTGCATGAAACATCTCATAGATTCTTTTTACAAGTTCCATTTTATCTGGTTCAGAGAGCTTTTCAATCCCTTCTTTGACTTTTTCCCAGTTCGGTTGAGAATCCATGAGAATAGACAGAGCTGAATAACTTTCCTGAGTCATTTTCTCTTGAAATAATTGAAGTGATTTATGGAAAAGTTCTTTTTCTTCATCCCGAATAATGCCGTCAGCCCAAGCGGCATAAGCAAGAGATAGAAATATTGTCTCAATGTTCTTTTCATTCATGTTTTAATTCCTGTAAATGAATAGGTTAGCCCAATAAATATTATCCGTCAATGACGCCACTGATAAAATGGTATAGAGATTCTATTTGAGAAGAAGACGCTAGGTGATTTAATGTTAGATTTAATCCGTCATGTGTCTTAATATACAAACTGTCACCAGCCCGTGAAAAGGATTCCATATCATGAAATGCTATGAAATTATGCTTTTTATTTTGGGAGTCATTTATATTTGAACTGGCAATCCCTCGATAAGTCACTGTAAATCCTTTTTTTGCTGAAAACATTCCATTGCGGTAAGTTACTAAAATCTCTCCAGGATGTAGATTAGAACCGTAACTGGATAATACTACATTCAGATCTTCTTCTTTTAGATCAGGATAAATATTTAGAATGTTAGCATCGGTTATATGCTGAGAAAAATGTCTATTCACCTCTTCCAAAGGATCTTTAGCATATAATTTTTGAAAAGCATCACTAAAGATCTTTCTGGCTTTCTCGTGATCATCGGTCTGAAGGGCTTTTTCATAGAGCGGAACAACCTTCTGGGCATGACTCTCAATTTCCTGCTTTCGTGCTATAAGCCGATCTTCTTCTTCCTTTTGCTCGGCTAATAAATTGTGGGCGTCTGCCTTATAGTCCTCAAGCTCACTTTCACTAAATTTAAATATATTCGCTAATTGAGCAATAATTTCCTGCTCCTCTTCAGCAAAATCATTGTCAGAATTGGCTATTATATAGGCTGTCTTCCAAATCATGATCCGGGCTTCCTTCTGGAAAAAGATCATGGGTAATTCATCTAGGTCAAAGGGCTTTTTAATAAATTGACGAATCTTTTGATTTAATAGCTGAAGATCGATATAATCAAAAACCTCGGATATTACCTTCATTTCTTCATCTGCTATAACACCATCTGCAAAGGCGATTTTGGAATAAACACCCAGTAATGCATTGGTCCTTTCTTGTTCCTCCTCATCAAGTACTTTGAGTTCCTCATCTTGACGCTGTTTCTCTTCTTCTTTCTTATCTATATAATCATTTAATCGGCCAGAAACATAATTTTGTACTTTCTCCTGATTATCCGTGACAATGTTTTTTGCCATACTTCCTAGCAAAAGTGATAACATATAAACCTCCAAATAGTTAACGTTTAAAGTTTAGTTTTCTAAATAATGACTCTCGATCATGGTTTGGATAATACTCCTCATATTTTTTTATGAATAAATCTTTGGATATTATCCAGTTAAAATCAACATGGAAAAAAGCGATCAGATCAATGATAAGATCAAAGGCGTATAAGATTTCCTTATTCTGCCTGCGATAGATATTATCGTTCCAGCTGGATTCTTTGTGAGGCACTTCTGGGACATAGACCAGCTCAAAATCAATCTTCTCACCGAGGGTTGTGACATTGTGGCTAGACAAAGAGTCGTCCACACCGCCTAACTTATGGAGTAGAGCCACATTATAAGCCGTTCGATCAATAAACCATTCCATATATTCTTTAACAGTCTTAGACTGACTGGTTATTATCAGCCACTCAAGGTGTTGTGATCGTTTTTCATCTGTCATATAAGCAACGTCAAAGACTCGATACCTGCTCCGGGAGCAGTAATAAGTCATACAGGGCCTGAAAGGTTGTTCACCATTATAGGTGATCTCATCTGCAGGGATTTTTTCCCCATTCAGAAAGAGATAGTCGTACTCATAGCCTGCTAAAACATCTCCTTTCCAGAACTTATATCTGTTTAACGACTCACTGACTTCCCATTCCCTGAGACATTCCTCAATATTCTGAAGACCCATGTAATACTCTATATCCTTATCCACAAAGAGAAATTCAGTGAATTGTTTGGTCCAGCCAATTCCTTTAGCGAAAAGCCAGCGTTTGGAGTTCTGATAGTCTATCTCACCCAGACAGATAGAGCGTCCATGGATGGGGTTTTCCAATTCCACAGAGTGCTTTGAGCCATTTGTAGACGAAAAGATAGGGAAATCCATCTTAAGTTTAGAGTATAATTCTTTACCCTCAACAGGGTTGTATTTGTATAATAGGGTATTTTTATTTGTCATAAAGAATCTCCAAAAAAGAGGAGGATTAAAAGCCCTCCCCATCATTATTTTACTATTTGTTATGGCTGGCGGTAATTAATACCACATTGGCCTTCAGAGCCTTTAGGGCAACTAGACATTTGAATCTCTTTTTCTTTTCTGAATCGAGGTTTCCGGTAATTGGGCCTCTCAATTTCTTGAGTGT
>CAJXGR010000401.1 GCA_913053665.1 uncultured Spirochaetia bacterium | reverse complement strand
TATCAATGAGCAGTTCACCTGTCAGGATGATTTGATTGCTGTGTTCACGGATAGAAAGCTGTCTTAACATCAAAGCAACAGTCATTGACTTTTACAGAGAAATGAATTATTATCATTTTATCAAGTAAAAAAAAATGGGAACTCCAATATGAAACTCAAAGTAATGATCCATCAGGCCAAAAAAGGGGGACTGGGCTGAAATCCCTGCCCTAAAGGGTTGTACCACTCAGGGAGAATCCATCAAGGAACTCATTTAGAATATCTATGAAGCTGTAGAGGCCTGGACTTCAGCAGAATTATATGTATAAACCTTTATAACTTAATATATTCCCATAAATTAGGCACCCGAACAGCCTTGGCTCCCTTCGACTTTGCCCGGTCCAGATGAGTTCTCACCGTAACCGGCTCGATGTCCAGTTCTTTAGCAATTGTGTCCACCGACATTCCAGATAATTGAAGGGTTAGGACCTTTTTCTGCATGGGGGAAAGCCGCGATGTATCCTCAATAAAGTCTTCTATTTGTTTAATGAGACTCGGTAAATCAATCTTATCCTGATTAGATAGACGAATAGAGATAATCTGTTCTTCATCGGACGTCTCATTGGGAATATTTTGACGGCTCGTTATAATCTTATCGATGAGAACTTCCCCTCGTGTGCCTTTTTCGATATAGTCAGCCCCTATTTCTCTGGCCTGAGCGAAGTTTTCTGCATCAGGGTAAGCTGTGATAATGATCACGTGTATATCTGAGCTCTTTTCCTTTATCCGTTTAGCACACTCCATTCCTTGCACTCCATCCGGATCCTCAGAGAGTTTAATATCTATCAAACAGACATCCGGACTAAAGGGGGATTTGAAAGCCTTTAGGAAGCTCTCACCCGAATTATATTCCCCGTAAAACCAGATCCTATCGTCCTTTGAGAGTTGATCTTTTAATGAGTTGCGGGAAGATAGATCGTCATCAATAATACAAACTTTGATTCTTTGTTCCTCAGACTCATTTTTCATTGGTCATTTCCTTACGATTCTTTGTAGAAAAGTTATAAAGAAAATAAAAAAGGGTCTGTCCATAATATTGTTACATTTCAAATAAAAAATTAGATTATCTTTAACTCACTTTAAATATAATACATTGGAAAACGTCATGAAGAAATTACTCTTAATTTCATGTCTAATGATCACCACTTCATTTTGTACAGAGAGCTTCAGGCCTCACCAGATACTCAGAGCCTGCGTGGACCCAATAGGCAGTTATTATTTTATAACTCGTTCAAAATCAGGAAAATACGCTGTGTCTAAGTACGACCAAAACTTTCATAGACTCTGGCAGTATGATCAAAATGGCCGCGGACAGGGGGATTTATATTATGCCGTCAGCATAACAGCTGATGGAGAGGGCAATGTCTACATCAAAAATGATGTCATCGGTCAATACGGAGGCTATGAGGAGGAGCAAATCTTAAAACTTAAACCCAATGGGACTTTTGACCGCTATATATTAAAATATCGTTATACTGAAGCAGAACAAAAGAATATGCTCCTGCACTATGCCTTTTTAGGTCTATATATCAGAGATGACAGACTTTATTTTATATCTTCGACAAAGGGATATGCTCTCTGGTCCATCCCATTATCTGAAAGAAAGGTCATCACACAAGATCACCATCCCAAAACCCTGAAGCAGTGCTATATGATGGGAAAGAAAAACATCTTTGGCAATATCACAAGTGATTCAAAGTATATATATTTCTCGGATGTCACAGCAGATAAGGTGATTCGTCTGGATATACAAGACAATACATGGCTTACGTTCCCTCACAGCAATAATAAAGAATATGAATTGAGTGATCCATTTTATTTGGCTATGAGCAAAAATGGCTCATTAATTGTGGGGGACATGGGAAATAGGAGGTTAGTTTTTTATGACAGTCAGCTCAACCCTGTTCTAAAAGTGAATCTAAAAAAGAACGATCGGGATTTTCTTATGAACGGGCTTTTTATAAACCCCAAGCAGGAAATAGTTGTTCTGGATCTTATGGATCCTGCTCTACACTTCTATAATCTAAAAGGAGACTATATAAAAAAGATAAGTATTTTTCATAAAATGAATTACACCAGGCCCCTTCTATTCATTCTACTTATTCTAGTTATCTTCCTTCTTTTTAGATATAAAGATTCTATCCTACAGATATTTAAAAAGATACCTTTTAGCTTTTTTCATAAACAGATTGTTTTGTTTGTTCCAACTGTCGTTTTGGCCTCCCTGCTCACGGGGTATCTGGTCTATGTTAATATGAGCGAGATTTACGAGAAAGAAGTAAAGGATGAGCTGATGAGTCTTGCTTCCAGCATAGCAAAGAGCCTACCTATCCGCCAATTTAATGACCTGGACAAAAACAATAGAATCTTAAGCCCAGAATATGAAAGAGTTTATCAAGAGGTATCTCGTCTTCTATACAGCAAAAACATGGATATTAAGGATAAGTTCGAGTTCAGGTGGCATAAAATCATGAATGACAAGATTTATTTTGGGGTGGATCGCTATCGTGGAGGATTATTTAGCCCGTTCTTTGTTCGGGAAAAGAGATATCTAAATGCTATCAAGACAAAAAAGGCCGATATCTTTGTCTATGAGCATTTATTTGTTCATAGAGAGTTTTTAGTAGCCTTAATTCCTATCCAAACTGAGGATGGCCATTTCAGCCTATTCGCTCTACAACAGGACGCCGTGATCTTTGATGAACTCAGGGAAAAAATTATATACCAAATAGTTAAGATTGCAGCTGTCATCATCATGATCTCTATTATCGTTCTCTTTATTCTTTCCAGGGTCACTGTTAAACCATTGAGAAATCTTGTAAATCATTTGTCAGGAGTGACAAAGGGAATATTCAATCCCATAAATATTAAACGGAGAAAAGATGAAATAGCTGATGTGGCAAAAGCTTATAATTATATGGCGGGAGAATTGGAAAAAAGGCAGAAGGAATTATCCCGTCTGGAAAAAGATATCCATAATTCGATTAAAAACAAGTTAGACTCAGCCAGAAACTTCATCGATACATATATTCACTCCAATGATCAGGAAAGGCAAAACAATATCGATCGATTGGTCCATGTCTCTAACCTCCTCTTTCACTGTAGCAAAGAAGGAAAAAATATGATGTTTATTATCCGAAATAGTGAATGTTCTATAGATCGATTATACAAAGAGATAGAATACAGGGCGTCTAATTCTTTTTCCAC
>CAJXGR010000400.1 GCA_913053665.1 uncultured Spirochaetia bacterium | reverse complement strand
AGAATGATCTGCAAAAGGAAATGTCCAAGGGGTTTATCGACGTCTACAAGGCCATTAATGACGTCCAGAAATCCATCACACGGATGACCATTTACTTCATCAGCGCCATTGGAACCATTGCCATTATCTTCAAAGTGCTGGATATTCTTTTCGGCAACAATCCTTAAGCTTTGTCAGGCTTGGAGGTGGGTTTTCAGGAGCCCTTGGAGGTAGATAACTGATTGGATGTGTCGATTCAAGAGTTTAGCAAGTCATGAGGGTATAGGAGTTTATTGATGTCAGAGAATACGAAAGAGGGTGTTAAATTATTTCCAGCAAAGGATAGGTGGAACATGGCTTATCACCTTGTGAGGCTTCAATTGGCTGAATGAGACTCATTTATCGGACGGATTCAATGAATCCAGGTAATCCTGGAGGATGATTTGAGCCGCCAAACTATCCCGTTTTTCCTTTCTTTTGTCCCTCCTCACATGGCTCTCTTCCATCAGCCTATCCGCTTCGTAACTGGTTAGCCGCTCGTCCCAGAGAGTGATCTTAACGTCTAAAAGTTCCTCTAACTTTGTTGCAAAGGTTCTCACCTCCACCGTCTTTTGCGTGTCCTGTCCATTCAGGCTTATGGGAAGACCGATCACTATTTCCTCACAGCCATTCTCAGCAATGAGTGATTTAAGCTTTCCCAAGACATTCCCTTTTTTTACATTAATATATTCTCTGGCCATTGCCAAAATATTATCTGGATCACTGATTGCCACCCCAAGCCTTACATTGCCATAATCCAGACACAGGATTCTTGCCATCTATATCCCCTTTTGTAGACTGACTACCAATATTTACAAGGAGTGATTGACTAGCATCGACACCTTAAATCATAAAAAAATGCTTATCCCAGAAAATATCCTACCGATATTTATCAAAATCCATTAGGAATATAATGATTTTTACCTTTTTGTCAGACTAAAAGGCCTGATAGTTTAACCGAGGATTATAAGTCCATTCTATACAGATATATATCTAAATCACGTGTCAAAGGAGCTCCTATGAAAAACCGATTACGAAAAAAGCTCTGGTACTTAAGAGAGAGTCATGGAATCATTGGTGTGAAGGGTGGGACAGAAGTTGAGGATATGTCCTTTGAGGAACTCTCCATCCTGAAAGACGTATCACGGGATATGGTTCCCATGATTGTTAAGATTGGTGGGCCAGAAGCCAGAAATGATCTACGCCATTGCATGAAAATAGGTGTAGAAGGAATATTAGCCCCCATGGTGGAGTCCGATTACGGTCTGAATAACTTTATTGAGACCATGAAGGAACTCGCAGGAAACGATCTTGACAACTACTATCTAGCCATTAACTTAGAGACCATCACAGGGTATTATAACATTAACTCTATGATCCATCATCCTAATTTTCAGTGGATCAAACAGGTGACCGTGGGGCGAACGGATCTAGCCGGCTCTATGGAGCAAATGGTCAACCATAAGGATGTGACAAGTGTTGCTCTGGATATTGTGGATCGGATGAGAAAAGCCGGCAAAGCCACATCGGTTGGGGGAAAGATCGATGCTTTGAGTGCCGGGATCGTGAAAAATGAGATTCAACCAGATCGAATCAACACCCGTCATCTCTCTATTGACTTGAGTTTAAGTAAAAACCTCACGTTTTCTATTTGTGAGGCGTTGGCCTTTGAGATTGATCTCTACAAACTGTTTGTGGAAATAGATAGGAGCAAAGAGGAAAGCTACGTTAAACGAATAGAAGACACAAAGGCCCGGATGGCAAAACGAGAAGTAGCGTTCATCCCTACTTTCAGCCTGACTAGCTAATTCCAGGTCTCCATTTTGCTTTGTAAAACAATGATCCAGAGAGGGTCATATGATAGATAGTGGACTATGGTATGTCTTAGCACCATTTATTCTTACTGTCCTGATCATGTCTATTTTCATTTCCTTCCCATTCGGCGTTTACTCAGCAAATCATAGAATGTCTTAATTCATGAATAAATTGGTCAAGTTGGCTTTTTTTTAGTACATTAATATTAAGTTATATAATGAATCATCTAATAAGTTAGGATCACAATTCGGTTTATCCTGTATGAATAAAATACTCATAGTCGACCATGAGCCAACCACTGTCGCCATTTATACCAAAATAATCAGCCCCTTAGGTTATGAATTAAAAGTGGCTCAAACTGCTGAACAGGGTATCGAGATCGCCATTCAGGAAAAACCTGACCTGATTATTATCGATTGGAAACCCCCAGGAATGGATGGAATAAGGGTTGCTAAAATCATTAAAGAACAGATCAAAGACCGATTTGTTTATATTTTAATGTCTACAGATCAAGAGGGTAAGGAAGCTACTATTGACTCCATCGACTACGTTGACGATTATATGAAAAAAACAGCCATACCACAAGTGCTCCAAGCCAAGATCAAAAAGGGCTTTCGGGCTATTCAGGCTTATGAAAACCAAAACTCATTATATCAAGAAGCTTATAATGAACTTAAAAGAGTTTGTGATAAAAGGTATCAACTACTTTTAGAAAAAGAGTTCCTCATCGATCAACTCAATAAGGAGCGTGAGAACCTTGAAACCAAAATCCATGAACGAGTCGATGAAATCAGTGAAAAGAACAAATTACTCAGTGAAAAAAACCATGAGTTCCTAAAAGAACTTGAAATCGCCGCTCGCCTGCAGCATAACCTTCTACCACAAAACTCTCCCATCACAGATCGTTATCATGTATCCAGTCGATATATTCCAACGGCTTATATTGGAGGAGACTTCTATGATTTCCTCCATATGAGAGAGAATAAGTTGGGAGTGCTGTTAGGAGATGTTTCAGGCCATGGAATCTCTGCCGCGTTTATTACATCCATGATCAAGACTATTGTCACCAATTCCAGAAAGCATTTAGCTTACCCACAAAGCTTTTTCACCAATCTCAATCACAATCTCTTTGGCCGTATTTATTATCACTTTGTCACAGCCTCCTACGCTGTCTTTGATCTGGAGAATCCCTCCTTTGTTTTCTCATCAGCAGGCCATCCCCCTTCTTTTTTGTATAGCAAAGGAAAGAATGAAATCATTGATCTCTCTGCCAAAGGGACAATCCTTGGGGCTATAGACGATATAACCTTTGAAATAGTTAAAGTAGCAGAACCTGAAACTCTATATCTCTTCTTCGTAGGTATGTTAATAATAGCTATAAATTGCCCAACAAGGCCATCAAATCGTTCTCTTCTCTCACTAGGACGCGCCTGAC
>CAJXGR010000399.1 GCA_913053665.1 uncultured Spirochaetia bacterium | reverse complement strand
TTTCTGAACAGACAGACGCTGTTCTACCCCTCCACCAACCTGAAACACATAAAGAACCAAAATGAAAGCTTAAATCGGGAAGTTAAAATTTAACACACCCCCTTAGAGAAGAAGAGAGGGAATAGATAATTGTAATCCTCTGCCTGTTCTAAGGATTCACCCTAACGGCTTATGAGTATTGAAAAAATCTCGAGGAACACAGAGGCTTTGCCGATAGAATAGGGATGGATGAGTATGGGACTCTAATCATCTAATATCTTTAGGACTAAGCTCATGAATGACACAAGCGATTCCCTCGGGATCGCCCTTATATCCCTCATCAACACCCAGTGGGCAACAAAAGAACTCTACGATAGGTGTTCATCCGTTGAATGGATCAAAAAAAACGTAAAGAAGATAAGCCATGATAAGCTGTGCCACTTTAGTTCCGATCAAACAGAGGATCTATCCATCTACCAGAAACTGTTTACAGATACATCTCATGTGACTTGTGAGATTTTCCCCTTTCTGGATGAGTGTGTTAAGATTTTTAAGGACTGCGATCATGTTCTATTCCTCTATACCGATGCACCATTTAATGATCCTCAAGTTCTAAAAAGCTTAATGGATCTTCACATCAATGAAATGGCCGAATACACCTTTACAGAAAACTATCCCGAAGGAGTGGGGGCTGAAATCCTATCCTATCCAACCCTAAAGAAACTTCGCAACATTGCATCCGGGAACAACGAAGCCTTTCAACGAGAGTCTATCTCGAAAATCATCCACTTTGATATAAACCAATACGATGTGGAAGTCCTTGTCTCCCAGGTAGATCAACGAAAAGAACGACTTAGACTGACTTGTGACAGCCAACGAGATTATCTCATCACCCAAAAAGCTTTTAAACTCCTCTCGGAGGAACAAAAAGCCCCTTCTCTTCAGGCCCTTTACGAACTGATCCATAGTCACCCTGAGTTTATGCGATCGACTCCTGCCTATGTTGAGATTGAGATTACCAATGACTGCCAATGTGAGTGTGTGATCTGTCCCAGAACACATTTGATGAAGCGTAAGGTCGATTTCATGCCTCTTGATAAGTATCAGAGTATCATCAACGGGCTGAAAGACCTTTGTGATGAAGTTGTAGTGGCCCTTACCCTAATGGGTGAACCCACTCTGGCTCCCGAACTCTATGATATGATTGAATATAGCCTCTCTGTTGAGGGTATTACCCTGATCCTTGAAACCAACGGGATATTATTGGATAAACCTCTGGTGGATCGTTTGGTGGCTCTGGACAGCAAGAGACTAATCATCATTGTTGCCCTGGACAGTCCCACGCCTGATGCCTACCAGACAATACGTGGTGTGGATCACCTCAAGACTGTTGAAAACCACGCTTCCTACCTTCTGGAAAAGCGCCCTGAAAACACCTATCTCCAAATCCTGAGACTCAAGGAAAATGATGAACTTTTAGATAGTTATTATCTAAAATGGGCGGCTTTTAAGGATAATATCATCCTTCAGAAATACAATCCATATCGTAATCTCCTTGTAGACAGGAAAGGGGCGGACCTATCCCCCTTAAAGCGTTTTTCCTGCTGGCATCTCAAGCGGGACTTATCTATTTTAGTGGATGGTACAGTGGCTTTTTGCAAACAGGATCTTAATGGAGAAAGAAGTGTTGGCAATGTCTTTGAGGAAGGGGTAGAGAAGGTATGGGACAAGCTAAATCCTTTCTTCATAAAGGATCACAAGGGGCAGATCGATCCATTTTGTGAACACTGCGATGAATGGTTTACATACAATTTTTAGGAGGTGGCTGAGTCGCTGCTCTCTACGTGTGATCTATTCAGGCATAACACTTTTTACTTTATTGTCAGGTTTAACGATAGTCCTTTTCCTTTCTGGCGTTCCCTTTGTAAGAGGCTTTTTGAGTGATGTAGTGGTTGTCATCTTTATGTTCTTCTTTGTGAAAACCTTTGTCCCCAGGATGAACAGAAGGCCTTTAGCCCTATTCGTTCTTTTGTTTGCCTTTCTTATAGAGGGATTACAGTATATCCACCTGGGAGATGCCCTCCATGCCACAGGAATCCTTAAGGTGATCCTTGGGGCCACCTTCGACTGGCTGGATTTATTGGCTTATTGTATGGGTACACTCATAAGTTATGTTGTTGATCATCGATTAGGAAGAACCGATCTAAATTCCCTAAATAAGTATTTTCATTCCTGAAAGGTTTTTAGTATATTTCCAATCTATCATTAGGAAATCATATGATGAAATGGAACTATATTCTAATCTTTATCGTGTGGATGGTGCATTCGGCCTATCCTCAGCCAGTGTTACTCAGTCCAGAAAAGCTACAACGGGCAAAAACCTACACAATATTGGCCAATGCCCAGGATAACCCCCTCAGGGTTTATAAGTTAGACCTAAGCTTTCAAAAGCGAAAAGAATTCCCCCCCAAGATCTCTGAGTTTAAGAACTTACAAAAACTTATCTTGCGCAGAAAACAGCAATATGATTCGCTTGAAAAGCTTAAACCTATCAAACAATCGACTCACTGAAATACCCACTCAGATAGGCTTTCTTGCAAGTTTGGAAACTCTGATACTAGAAGAGAATTACATCCGTCAAATCCCTGAAGAGCTAACACTTCTTAATAACCTGAAAATCCTGGACTTAGAGAATAATCGTTTGACCGAGTTCCCAGAGGATTTGAGTGAACTTAAAAAGCTGGAAAAGCTGGACTTAAGTGATAATCGTCTGAAAAGGATTCCTGAAGAGATAAAAAGACTTAAAAGCCTGAAGTATTTGTATTTAGACAGGAATCAATTGACCACGATCCATCCAAATCTTTGGAAGCTTAGAAACCTGGAGGTTTTATCTGTCAGGGAAAACCTCATAAGCCATTTGTCCCCAAAGATTAAGAGGCTTAAGAAATTAAAGTATCTTCATTTCGGGCAAAACAGACTGTTTCAGATCCCGGTAGAGATTGGGAAGCTTAAAGCCTTGGAGTACCTTCATTTAGGTGGCAATAAAATCACTCTCATCCCGAAGACCATGGGACAGTTGAAAAACCTTAAAACCCTCTATATTTGGGGAAATCCCCTCAAACCCAGGGAAAAGGAACGCCTCATAAAACTCCTGCCCCACAGTGTCATCCACTTTTTGCCTCCTGGTAAGGCCTAGTGTTCCTTCAAGTCTCATTTGATGAATAGTCCTAGTAGGGGTAGACCCACGTGTCTGCCCTTGTGGAAGGGTGAACACACGGGTTCACCCCTACAAT
>CAJXGR010000398.1 GCA_913053665.1 uncultured Spirochaetia bacterium | reverse complement strand
GCAGACCCACGTGTCTGCCCCTGTGGAAGGGTGAACACGTGGGTTCACCCCTACAGGCGTCTTCCATGAAGACCTACTCTTTTTTGATGGCAAAATCAGTCAGTTTATCGAGTGTTCTGGTCATCTTCTTGATGATTTCATCTCGGTCCTTGATCCCATGACGGTCAGCGATATATTGAGGGTCGTTATAAACGATCCAGACGTCCCCCTTTGCATCTTTCCAGGCTAATACTTTCATAGGCAAGTCGATACCGGCTGTTTGATTGCTGGTGAAAAAGTGAGTCCCAACCTCTGGCTTTCCAAAGAGTAATAATTCAGTGGGTCGTAACTTGATTTTAGTCCTCTCTTTAGCCCCCTCTTGATGTTTAAACCGGGGTAGGACAATAAAGTCCAGATCCATAAGTTTTTTCTCAAGACGGTTCAGGGTTTCGTCCACACTATGATGGCTCTTTTTCTTTATGAGACCGACACCCACCAGGCTTGCTTTCCCCTTCATGAGTCCAGAACCCACTATGCTGGCTTTTTCCTTCATTCCATGACCCTTTGCGTGGGAATAATCATCTTTTTTATTACAAGCCGTAATGATTGAAATAGACAAGATTAAAATAAATATCCGGTACATGAAATCTCCTTATGATTATAGTTCTCAAAATATAACAAAAATATCCTATGAAGAAATCTTTTTTTGTATCCCAAAACCTTTGGTCTTCCAGGTATTTACTCATAAAAACTAGGGAGAACTTGACAATTGCCGATAGATAGAATATATTTGATCCACTTATTATTTGCTAATTCGGGCCTATAGCTCAGTTGGTTAGAGCTGCGGACTCATAATCCGTAGGTCCCAGGTTCGAGTCCTGGTAGGCCCATGGAGTATGTTATCTTTTCTTGTATACGATCGAAACTGGATATTAATAGATGGCAGGTCATCACCTATGATTTCTATAAGTGGAATAATAAATAAAACGGTATGGAGCTTGACTTTATGCCGTTTTTTTATTGATGGGAGCAGAGATTATGGCAGATAAAGATGTATCTGAAACCATTGAACAACTTGTTAAATTGCAATCGGTTGCGAAAGAACATTTTTTGTTGCATGAAAAAAAGAATGGCCTCTTGAAGGACTTAGAAAAAGAAGAAGAGACCCTTCAGGCCATGCATGACACCTCTAACGACTTGGATCAGCAAAGGAATGACCTTTCCCAGGCTATGAATGATGTACAAAATCAGATCCAGGAAGCTTTGGAGGCGATCAAAAAACTTAAGGAAAAAGAGGCTTATGTCAAGACTCAAAAAGAATATATAGCCCTTGACACAGAACAGTCCATCCAAAGAGACAAGATTAAAGAGCTTGAAAAAGAGAGTCAGACTAAAACTAAAGAGTTAGATGAAGTTAAAACCCTCTATGGGAAGCAAAAACAGGAGCTAAAGGATCAGAAAGGCCGTTTCAGTGAACAACAACTTGAGGTCGACTCTAGCATAGAAGAGATAGAAAAAAAGCTTCAGGATATTGAAACGATAAGAAGTGAAGTCCTCCCAACCCTTGATCGTCAAACCCTGAGTCGCTTTGAACGGATTGTACAAAACAAGAATGGCGTGGGGATTGTCCCGGTCAATGAAGGAATCTGTGAAGGTTGTAATATTGCCGTAACCCCTCAAGTGATATCATTAATAAGAAGCAATAAAGAAATTATCTATTGCATAAACTGCGCCAGGATATTATATTTACCTAAGAGGACATCTATATTCGACTAGGAGTACATGATGGCAAACAAAAGCGTGACACAAGAAAGTTTAACAAAATACACCAAAGTTCAGCTTATAGAAATGGGCAAGAAACTCAAACTCAAAGGGCTTCATGCATTGAAAAAAGCAGACGTGATGGATCGCATTTTAAGTCAGCAAACTAACAAAACAACCCATAGTAAGGTGGCCAGCAGGGCTTCTAACAAAATAATAGAGGAAAACCAAAAGGACGTTTTGAGTTCATCTTCGTCCTCCCCAACTCATATGGAAAATCGGGTAACAGGTGTTGAAGACGCTATCGAGCTTCCCTCAAACTATGAAAAAACCCGTATAGTAGCAATGATCAAAGATCCAGAATGGGTCTATGCCTACTGGGAAGTACGATCCGAAGATCGCGTAAATTACAGTTTAGCCCATCGACGTATGGCTTTGAGAATCTATGATGTCACGAATGTAACTGACTTTAACGGTATGAATGCCCATTCCTTTTATGACTTGGACGTTTACCCCGATTCCAGAACCTGGTTTATCAAAGTCCCTGAGTCCAACAGGGATTATTGTATCGATCTAGGCTACTTTGATGAGAATGGGGTGTTTCAGGTGATCGCAAGAAGTAATGTGGTCTCAGTCCCAAGAAATGGTGTATCGGACGTCTATGATGAGCACTGGATGATCGTTGAAGAGTTATACACGCTGTCAGGTGGTGGTGGAAGTCGATTCCAACAAAGTGGATCCTTTGAAATCGAGCAAATGCTTGCTGAACGGATGAAAATGGCTATTTCCTCAGAATCCCTGATCTCGAGTTGGGCTTTGCCTTCCAGTGAGAATCTGTCATCCAGCGGTTTGTAGAGGCTCTCTCATCCTGGGGATCTATTCAAAAACCATCACAAGGTATCTAAAAATATCCTATACAGAAAAATAGGATTTTCTCGTTAAGTTATTATATTGCATATAGGATAATATATTTATGAAAAATATGACTGCTCTACAACATAGAGCCTCTCTAGTGATTTTGATGGAAATTGTATGAAAATGTCAGATAAGGTGCTGCTCCACCTTTTGGAACAGTCAGGGCCTAAGTCGAGCGGCGAAATCTATCACCTCCTAAAGAAGAAATTCCCCACGATCGATAGGACTAAAATCGTTGATCGCTTGAAACGTCTTAGTAAGAAAAGCTCTGTCCGGCTGACTAAGGCAGGAAAATTCGTATCCCAAACCCCCAGAAAGAAAACAGACCATAAAGACCCTCCTCCAGAAGGCGATTTCCTGGAGATTTGTAAAAAGTATGAGTATAAGCCTTTCTTCACAAAGAAACAATTAGCCGAAGCCGATCGGTTGAAAGGCTGGAACATTAAAGAGACCAGAAAGCGTAAAGACTATCGGGACACTCTGGTGATCACAATTGACGGTGCGGACGCCAAAGACCTCGATGACGGTGTCTCAGTGGTTAAAAAGATTGATGGGTATCTCCTCACCGTACACATAGCCGACGTCTCATACTATGTTAAAGAGAATTGCGAGATTGATCTGGAAGCCC
>CAJXGR010000397.1 GCA_913053665.1 uncultured Spirochaetia bacterium | reverse complement strand
ATTCTGGAGAACATGACCAGTTGAAGTCATCCATATCATATGATTCGGTTAAACTGTCTTGACAAAGTCAAACACAGGTGTCTCAATCGTTTTCTCAGGATCTCTATTACTCCAAATCGTTTTCTGTAAACGCTCCACGACATCCGGTGAATATAAAGTCTCTCCACATTGCTGACAAAGCTTTGCAGGCACATTTTCAATCATTATAAAGCGTTCGCCTACTTTTAGAGTATAAGTCGTTTTCTGTTCAATCACACGGCCACCGCATAGATCACATTTCATTTAAATCCTCACTTCAAAATCAAACCATAATTCGGGATCAGGTTCATATAATGTAATAATTTTCACTAATGGACGAGATGGATAAGTACACTGAATGTGTAAAGCACGTTTTGATTTCGTGAAACCTAATATCAGGCAACTCGGTCCATATTTGTCATCTGGATAATCTTCTATAATTTTACCGTTCATAATTGCTTCACGAAATTCCTCTAAGCTAATGCGACGAATAATGGATTGATCCACCCCATGTTTCGAGAACTCAAACAAATCATTTTTAATCTTATCACGAATCTCATCCATCATTTAGTGATAAACCTGCTTCCGGTTTTACAAAAACATTAATCAATTTCCTTTTATAAGTCAAGCTCAAAAACTCACAGCAAAACCATCTTTCCAAAAAGCAACGGTCAGCGAACGAAAAGACCATAGGGATTTTGAAACGGCTTGACATTCTCATTCCAAATGGCGATATTTGGGACAGGAGCTTTAGAATGGCCGAATTAAATGAACCACGGGTGAGGGAGATCGTCCGGGACGAGCTTTCCGTTATGCAAGTCCCCGAAAAACTTTCAGTGATTGAGGAACAGAATCGTATCATTCTTGAGACGATGGCTAGCAAAGCTGAGTTGGAAGCTTTACGCCAGGAATTGAAAGGAGATATCAAAGGTGTGAAAGGAGATATTAAAGCTCTGCTAGTAGAACAACAACTCACACGGGATTTCATTAAATATAACTCACGGCTCACCCTAGGGTTTTTCATCACCATCACTGTTCTACTCATTGGTCTCCTCCTTAAATCCTTGTTCCCTTAAATCGGATAGCATACTGCTTCAATCCTCTATAGGGATTTCCTCACTGCCACAGCACCACCCCAAAAAGCAGAATCAATACACAAACACACCCCGAACACTATCATTCCCCAGTCTACTATTTGCATTGGTGCGATTGGTAAAATTACTGCCTCCATCAGTGGAGATGGATAAGCCTCCTCCATTTGTGCCGGCATAGATATTTCCCGGGATGGGGGTGTAGAAGTCCAATAGCTTGTTACAGGCTGGGAGGCCACCCACTAGAACAGCATCACCCACTTGGGTTGACCTTTTAATAAACTCCCGTCGTTTCATAAAACCTCCTGGGGGAAAATATTTGTTTTCTTTACAAAAGCTTCTTGAACTCCTGCCAATCGAGTCCAGCTTGCTTAATAATACCTCTATCAACTTCTTTATGACGAGGAATAAACCATTATAGAACTGCTTGCAAAGGCTGTATGATCTCCTCCTTCATGATGGAAAGAGAAACCAAAATGATTGAAAGCCCGAATCACCTTTTTTCTTTTATAACTCACAATTTACTAACTTCTTCCTCTGAAATTGAAACCATTATCTGAGGGTTAGACCACTTTAACTCAAAACTAATCAAACTTTTAAGCATTTTAACGGCTTCTTCAATTGTTTTTCCCTGGGTTATAAATTGCGGATATTCTTTACATTGAATGATAAAGAATTGATCTTCACCTTTTTCAATTTCAGCGTTTAAAACTTCTGCTATAGTCTTGTTCATTTTATTCTCCATAATAAGTTAACTATTGACGTATTCAACACTTCACCCAGCCATTTTAGCGGTGCTTTTAATAAAATCATGGCGTTTCATCTTTCATGTCCTCCAGGTTGAATGGATTAAAATCTATAGAGTAAATTACCTTATCATTCTTTTCAAAGCTTTGTAAAAGCTTTCCCGTTTTTTAAACATCAGGATTTTTATGCTATTCTCTTCTATCAGGTAAGCTAGTCTATAGTCTAGTTGTTTTACTTTTAACTTACATCTATACACATCTTTAAGATCGCCTACTAATTTTTGACATATAAAAGGATTTTCTTTTAACCTGCTTATCAACTCATATAATATGCTAATTCCTTCTTCTGAAAGACCTTTTATGTCTTTTTTGAATCTTGGGTGAAACGATAAATCATACACCTTTGAAAACTTCTTTTTCTGATAAAAGAGTCACTTGACCTTCTTTTATTTCGTTCATTCGGCCCTTAAGTTCATTCCATTCACCACTTAACTTTATTTCTAAAAGTTCAAGCTCTTCATCAGACAAAGATTGAATGATTTTAACTAATTCGTCCACGTCTAGATGAACTGTCATATTTACTTTCATTTTATTGACCTCATTTATTTTATCACTCAATAAAGATAATAAAACATATATTTCAATTCAGAAATAAGAAAACTTTGTTGCACCACACCTCCAAAAAACGATGTTTTTAATAAAATCACGGTGTTTCATGATGGCTCCTTTCAAAGATTAGCCACCGAGCTCGGTGACCCATTTTTTCCATAAGATTAAAAGCCATAACTGATTCCCACATTGGGTATATAAAAGAAGCTAAAATCAAAACCCTTCATATCTAATCCCACTATAAGGGTATTCTCCAGATGGATCGAAATCCTCCTGCTCAGTTTGAACTCAAGTTCCAGTGTGGGTTTCATTAGCAAAAGGGAAGAAAAACCCGTTTTATTATTGGGTGACTGACTGTATACAGGCATATACCCCAATCCCACTTTAGGAGACAGAGAGAGCCAATCCGTTAGATGAAGCGGGTAGAGAATATTGGCTGTGACAGGGAAAGCGTGAGATTGAGTGTTCGTGGCTACCGGGATGTTATTGATAAACCCTAAAACGGAGGCTTTATTTTTGAAAGAAAAATAACTGATGTCGAGCTCATAAAATACCTTCTGGCCAAACAATCGCTCCCTCCAGAAAAGGGAGACATAGGGTATTTGGGTTTTTGACCGATCGCCAAGTGCGGCCAGCAGGAATGGATAACCCAGCCGAAAGCCCATGTGAGACTTGACTTGTCTTTTAGTGGGGTCTGTTAGTGTGCTGACGACACGCATTGTTTCAAGGGGATCGGGTGTTTCCTTTTTTGGAGGGAGTTCTTTCAGTTTGAAGGGTTCTAATTCGTATTTTGACACTCCCAATTCAGGCGAAAACAGGATGAAAAGGATGAACACTACTGTAGAGACGGCATAAATGGCGATTCTACAGTATAA
>CAJXGR010000396.1 GCA_913053665.1 uncultured Spirochaetia bacterium | reverse complement strand
AGATTAATCTCCAAAAAAACGATTTATACACCATCATCTTCTCCTTTACTGAAAAGGAAAGTATGAGGGGTTTGACCAAAGTGGAAGCCCATCAAATTATTGAGAAGCTTATAAGTCTCGGCGCTTCTTCAGGCAATAAAAAGCGATATAAAAAGACACCTTCTTCCTGTGGGAACGTCGTCGCAAAGATGACCCCCGCTCAGAAAAACAAAATACTGGCTCAAGTGTATAGTTTAAAGTGGACAGACGACACTTTAAATGGCTTTACTATGAAGATTTGCAAAAAACCATGGAAGGCTCTTACAAAAGAAAGAGCCAGCGATCTTATTGAGGCTCTAAAGGGCATATTGGATAAAAAAAATAAGGCTAACAACCTTTAAAATTAATCACTTTTTTTAAAAAAACTCTCATTTACTTTCCTAAATCCTAAAAAAATCAGCATTTCCCATAAAAAAGACCCCAAAATTGTGTTGTTTTTTACACTAGTTTTGTTGTGTTTTTACCCTTAGAACGTTTATTACCTCTTCCCTTAGAACGTTCGTGAACAAAACGATCTTCTGAACAGACAAAATGTCTGTTCTACCCATCCACCAACCTGAAACGCATAAAGAGCCTTTTTTAATTGTATGATAAATAAATATATTTGTATCGATAAAATAGAGGTCATAGTCAATCTTCATAATAATCTTCACGGCTTAAACGATCAACAAGCAGTTTTCCCTTGCTCTTATGAAAATTGAGCTGTTCTTTGCTTTCATTCAAGTCATCATCTAAAATCTTAATCTCTACTTTTGATTTTAATTTGGGTAAATCTTTTTCCTCTATCATTATTTTCCCATTATCATACACACCATGTAAAATAATCATTTACTTATTCCTTCATATATAGCAGTTTATAAAAAAAAGTCATTTATTTTCATTATCTAATCCCCTTTTCATCAGTGCTTTTGTTAAGTATACCTAAATCTATTGAGAGGATCACAATTTAATTTAAAATAAAGATTAGCCTTTTTGAAGGTAAGCCATGATGTTTTCAATGTTCTTTACTATTTCTTCCTTTGGCTCAGAGTTTAAGACCTTTTGCTTTAACTCTTCAAGTTCTTCTTCTAAATCCAACTTCCTTTTTTCTTCATGGTAGGCTTTAGCAAACTCAGGATCATTCATCTTTTCTTGACGGTATCTATCATAATTAGTCATAATTTATCCTTTTGTTATATTGTTCTCTAAGTTTTTGGCATATTCTATCTCCTTCCTTGGGGTCTTCTGAGTTTTTTTGATAAAACCATGAGTGATTATGATCTGACCCTCTTTTTCATAATAATATAAAATCCTTGCCGTTTTATTAGGAAATAATAGGATTAACTCAAATATACCATCTTCTAAGTATTTTGACAAACTACTTTTAACAGGAAGATTCAGATTTTTCCTTTCAAGAAATCGATCTATTGTAACAATCAGTTTAGCTTGTTCTTCTAAAGTCAGACTTTCCGAAAACCTTTTAAAAGGTTTATTATTATCCAGTTCAACAAAATCAATATGATACAAGATTTATTCCCCTAACAAAAATAACCTAGTCGTAAGTCACTGACGTGTTATTAAGAAACGCCATTTGTTTTTCGCCATCCTTTTCCCTTTAATCACTAGGTCTCTAAAGAATCATTTCACCCGATCCATAGGATCACCATTCCTCTTAAACGCCGTTACCATATTAATAACGGCTGGAAAGATCATGAGAACAAATGTCCTTCTATCATTCAATAAAAATATTCGTGATCATTCGTGGCTAACTTCTTATCGAATTCACGTTGATTAAATCTTCTTTTCCAGCTTTTCAATGGCCTTCAAAAGCCTGTCTTCCCACTCTCTTTTGCCCTTTAAGGCGGAAGAATCTTGATTCAGAATAGCTTTCATTTGTTCCAGTTTATTGAGTATTTCTTCCCCCTTGGGAGCATCCATCACAAGTTTTTCAATGACTTCCACGGTATGGATAAGATCATCATGATGCTGAATGAATTCCTGAACATCCCCTGGAAAAGTGACGCTTTCACCATGAAGATGATAATGATGTTGCTGATGGGTGTATCTGTTATTGATGTTTTGATTGCCACCATGAATAACAATGTTATTAGAAGGATCTAAATCTCCATCTTCAGTTTGAATAAACTTAAAGAGTTCATAATGCTTTAAACCCCGATCACTAATAGCATATTCTGAGTCACTCATTTCCTTCACTGGGACTTTGTTGATGATAGTGATACAAAATCTTAAGGGAAATAATCTCTAAATCTTCAGTCATGATAAATCTCCTAAAACAACACTTATTGTATAATTTAAATAAATAATCTTAATGATGACAAATCTTATCAAGATGATCCATAAGCAAATAATTGCCAGAAAAAACTTTTTTCCCTCTCTCCCCTCTTCCTTTGGGAAGAGGGGTTTTTTATAACTAAAATTGTTATCCTGAGCTTGTCAAAGGACAGTTCTACAGTGCAGTTCAACAGGCTCACCAAGACATCTTGGTGAATAGATTTCCCATCACTAACTTATTTTGGCACTCATTGTGCTTAATTAAAGATGCCCTTTTCATAACTTCTAATTTTTGAGCATTAATTTATGCGCCCCTGGCCCTTTTCTTTTTAATCGCATACCGAACAAATATAAATCAGGGATATGATATCTTGGAAAACTTCCTTTTTTCTTGGGCTGATAATCATACACTACACCAATATCTATAAGTTCTTCAACAATTTTTTCAGGATTTACTTCCGGGTCATCTTTTTCTAATATTTTTTTTATTTCAGGAAATAACTTATTTTTTGGTGCTGGAAAATGATCCGTATAATATTGATGAAGAGATTCAAAAATCTTTTTAAGTTTTGGCTTTTCCACAAACCATATACCCCCTATTTCCTTGTTACTCTCCATAAAAAACATGATAAATATTTACCTCTTGTTCATAGTCAGGTATTGCAAAATGTCTTGAGAAGAGTTGATAAATCATTTGAGAACTTCTTTAGACGTCTTAAAAATCACGAAACACCAGGATATCCACGCTTCAAAAGTTATACTCGATATAATAGTTTCATTTACCCACAGACAGGCTTTGAAATAATAGGTAGTAAATTACATTTGTCTAAAATTGGTGATATTAATATTAAACTTCATAGGAATATGACAGGAAAGATTAAAACCTGCACAATAAAAAGAGACATAGATGTCTGGTATGCTTCTTTTTCTGTTGAAATAAATGATTCTTTACCAGAGAAAACAGTAATAAAATCAGCAGTAGGTATTGATGTGGGTATAAATCCTATTGTTACATTGAGTAATAAAGAAAAGAAAG
>CAJXGR010000395.1 GCA_913053665.1 uncultured Spirochaetia bacterium | reverse complement strand
ATGTCCTCTTTGGGGATAGCCTTTGATCGTGACCTTCCATCTTTTGTCCAGCTAATCTGGTAACCTGGATGACCTTCAATCTCTCTCGCACAGCGGCAAGTCGGTTTTCCGCATTTGCGATGGGTTTGGACATATGTCCCCCTGATCATTTGTTTAATCGCCTTTAATTCTCTGGTCAACCTGGATTTTTCTGTTTCCAGTTTTATATATTGCTTGAATGTTGACATCTGTAACATTATAGTTTATAATGCTACAGATGTCAAGGGATCATGATACAATTACTCGCCTGCGGGTAGGCGAGATGCCGCTCATCAGAAAAGTCATTGAGCAGTTGCATCTTAAGGATATCTTCTTGAAATATATTAAACCCCATAAAAAAGAGACAATCCCTGCCGCAGACTCTCTGCTGATCCTGTTATTTAATATCACCGGCGGCAGACAGCCTCTATATGAAATAGAGCAATGGGTTCAACGAATAGATTCGAGGGTTTTTGGATACAAGTTTTTCAAAAAAGGGGTGATGAATGATGACCGGTTTGGCAGAGCATTGCACAAACTTTACCTGACAGACAGAGCATCAATGATGACAGACATTGTTCTTTCCATGATAAAATTTACCGGCATTGATTTAAGCCGGGTGCATAACGACTCCACAACGGTAAAGGCGTACGGAAAAATGCCTGGGAGGACGCGTACAGGGTTAAAGCTTGCACAAGGTCATAGCAAAGATCACCGTCCGGACCTTAAGCAAATTGTATATTCGTTATCCGTATCGGCAGACGGAGCTGTACCGGTTCATTATAAAACCTATGCAGGCAACAGAAGTGACGATACAACCCATATAGAAACATGGAGTACTCTTCATAAAATAATAGGAAGGCCCTCATTCCTGTATGTTGCTGATAGCAAGGTGTGTACCGAGAAACAACTATTTCATATTGTTAACCATGGCGGACGTGTTGTTACTATCATCCCTGATACCTGGAAAGAAGTTCGGGACTTTAAGGAGGAGCTGAGAAGGGGCAAAAAGAACAAAAAAATCATTTGGCGACGAACGGTTCCTGGGGAAAGGGAATCAGTTGAGTATTTTTCCTGTTTTTCCGGAAACCATAGGACAGCAAAAGGCAACTATAAGATTCACTGGGTATATTCATCAGAAAAGAAAAAACGGGACCGGGATATCCGGGAAAAAGCACTGAAAAAGGCCGAATACAAATTGGCCGATCTATGTGGTAAACTGAATATGAGAAACCTTAAAACCAAGGAAAATATCCTCAAAATAGCCGATGAAATTACCAGAGGCCAGGCAGTAGAGCGATATTTTCATTTAAAAATAGATGAAGTCCAACAAACATATAAAAAACAAATTGGAGTAGGCCGTCCAACTTCAAAAACAAAGTATAGAACCGTTAAAGAGAAACTATACTCACTATCGTATACTCGAAATCAAAGGGCATTGAAAGAGGAGACGAATGTAGACGGAGTCTTTCCTCTCCTGGCTACGGATCCTGAAATTACGCCAAAAGATGCGCTGTTGGCATATAAGTACCAGCCAAGATTGGAGAAGCGGTTTACCCAATTTAAAAGCGTTCATAATGCAGCTCCTCTGTTTTTTAAAAGGATTGAGCGAGTTGAAGGCATTATGTTCCTGTTTTTCATCTCACTAATGATACAGGCTGTAATCGAAAGAGAAGTTCGGCTGAAAATGGAAGAAAAAAATATTGCTGCTCTACCTGTCTATCCCGAGCATAGAATTGCCTATCATCCCACCACTGCAAAAATATTTGATAGGTTTGACGGTTTATCCTTGTATAAGCTTAAACAAAATGGTGTGCTGAAAATATTACGTGATGATCTATCTGTCTTGCAAAAAAAAATCATTACAATATTGGGTATTCCTGAATACGAGTTTTGGTCTGAAGGCAATCTTTGAAAAGTCAAAATAATGGAATCTTTATGTGCGGAAAGTGGGCTATAACACCCTTAAACACCGATTTTCGCAAAGCTTTAACCGTCATATAAATATAAGATTCAGCAACATTAAGACTCTAATTTTGAAGGTAAAAACTCATTGCTTATGAATCTTTTTTATTATTACATGACGATTGTAATGTCACATAACCAAGACCATAAACATAACATCTATAAAAGACTATCGAGTAATGTAGCATTTTCTGAAAGATCAGGTGATGTTTTAACAACAACACTAAAGATATATAACAGTCATGCAATATAAGATTTTTAATCTCTTGTTTAACAAAATTAACGTGATTACGTACAATATAAAGGGTTTTTTACATCTATCATCTCTTACGTACTTTATAGACTTAAGTGTTGCGAAAATCGGTGTTAAATGTTATCCCTCCGGCAACAAAGCCCCCCATATTCATCCTGGCCCTTCTGCCACTATCTGGATCGGACATAAATTGATTCAATTTTGCCATTGCGGTACGCATCGTGAATTGGCATAAATTTACACAAAAACTCCTTAGCAAAAACTAAATTTAGCGTTCATTCGTAGTTGAGGTTATATGGTTTGTACATAATGGGGATGTGCTGTGCTGAAAGCACAACATGAATGTGCTTATTGTACACATTTGGACAGGCTGGGTTATTTTTCTTTGGCTAACTCGATAGCTCTGTTACAGACATCATCAGATAACCAGAAATTACCTTCATGCGTGGAATTTCTCAATATTTTCAAAGTCTTTCTCAAGGTCGGGAATTTCATAATGTCTTGGGATCTTTCTTTCCCCTAAAAGATGGTGAAACTCCATAAAACTTAATCCGGATAGTCTGACAGCATTGCCAAGTGAAAGGATATTTTCTTCATAGAGGTGTATTGCAAGCTCCTTTTTAAGCTCAGACCGCAAATCACCCTTTATCCTGGCATGATATAAGATATCCTCGGGTATCTCTATATTAATGGTTCTCATGACAATATTATAACAGAATTATTGAGTTAATGAATTTCCGTAACAGGTTCACCTATAAGAAGAGATTTTCGAGCTTCACGATGCCTTCGAGATGACCTCAAGACAAGAAACAGAAGATTTAAGAAATCGTGAGGCTGAAAAAAGACTTTGCAAAATTCTTCTTTGGAGAACAAGTAACACCAGACCTGTAGATACCCGCATGACACAAGAGACGGGGGTCACAGACACAAGAGACGGGGGTCAACGGGGGTCAGTCAGGTCTACACATTTCACAGACTTAATCTCTTGCTGATATAATTTATCTTTTTTCTGAGCTTCCTGTCATTGTCTAATGTCAGTTTAAACCTGTGGCTTGCCTGTGATACAGCAGACTCGCCAATGCCGAAATAACTCCCTATTTCCTTCAGTGTCCTTCTGCTATACCTGTGGC
>CAJXGR010000394.1 GCA_913053665.1 uncultured Spirochaetia bacterium | reverse complement strand
AATTTGTAGTCAAAAATAAAAATATACTCTGTCTTGCCTTGGATTTAGGAATATGGAAACAAAAGAATCAAGTCCGGAAGAAATCGAAGAAATCGATGAATCTTCTTCGGAAAAAACAAAACCGTATGATCCCACTAAAATTAACATTACAGTCAAGCCTTTAATTATAGATTCTTTAATAAAAAGAATGAAAAGTGATCCCATGCGGATTGACCTGAATACAGAATTTCAGAGAATGGGAGATTTGTGGGACGAGAAAACTCAAAGTCGTTTAATCGAATCACTTCTTGTCAGAATTCCCTTGCCAGCATTTTATTTTGATGGGACTGACGATGACAATTGGAAAGTTGTAGATGGGTTACAAAGACTTTCCACTTTAAAAAAGTTCATAATAGATAAAAAATTGAAGCTTTTAAATCTTGAATATCTTGAGCAACATGAAGGGCTAGGATTTGATGAATTGCCATCTTTTCTTCAAAGTCGAATAGAAGAGACTCATATAACTGCTTATATAATAAATCCCGGCACTCCTCGTGAGGTTAAATATGATATATTTAAACGAATAAACACTGGAGGGCTTACATTAAGACCACAGGAAATTCGACATGCTATCAATCAAGGCATTCCAGCTGATTTTGTAAAGGAACTGGCAGATTTATCAGAATTTGTACGTGCTACGGATAATTCTATTCGTAAAAAAAAGAAGAGAATGGAAGACAGAGATTTTGTAACCAGATTTATCGGTTTTTACGACGGATATGATAACTATAAACCTGATCTTGATTCCTATTTAAATAATGCTATGAGTCATTTAAATGAGCTTACTCCTAAAGACAGAGAAAAGATAAAGAATGACTTTATTAAAGCTATGAATGCAGCTTCTGATATTTTTGATAACGATGCCTTCAGAAGAAGATCCAAAAAGGATGATAATAGGAAGCTGTTAAATAAAGCACTATTTGACACATGGTCAGTGAATTTAGCAAAGTTATCAGAGAATGAGTTGAAAAGATTAATCTCCAAAAAGGAAGAATTAAAGGATAAATTCATTCATTTGATGAATGAAAATGGTGATTTTATGAAATCAATAGCCTATAGTACAGGAGATAAGAAAGCTGTAGAAACACGTTTTAGTGAAATTAATAAATTATTAAGAGAGTTATTAGGATGATACAGCAAATTAGTCTTAATAATTTTAAGTGTTTTGAGGATGAAACTATAGATTTTGCCCCCTTAACTCTTTTGACAGGTCTAAATGGGATGGGTAAGTCTACAGTAATTCAAGCATTACTTCTTTTACGTCAAAACCATGAATTAGGACTTCTTCAAAATGATAGAGGTATTTTATTAAATGGCGACTTAGTGCAAATTGGAAATTCCAGAGATTTATTGTATCAATATTTTGAATCTCGTAAAATAGAAGTTAGAATCATTGTTGATGAGGGGGATAAGGAGATTAGTGGTTTTTGGAAATGGGACGCTTCAGCAGACAGTGATATATTACCTCTGAAAGGTAAGAGTATAGAGAATGATGATGTTTTTAATTCTTCATTATTTAATTCGAATTTTCATTATTTAAATGCAGAAAGAATTGGACCTAGAGTATATTTTGAAACTTCAAACTTTAAAGTTATTAACCAGAACCAACTAGGAATAAGAGGAGAATTTGCAGTCAATTACCTGAGCGAATATCAAAAGGATAAAATACCTATTGAAGAACTGAAACATCCTGATACAGAGGGATCAACTCTTTATGAACAGGTTAATGCATGGCTAAGTGAGATAAGACCAGGAACCAGGATTGACGTTACAAGCAATATTGACATGAGCTTAGTCGGATTAAGTTACCAATTTGTGGGTGGTAGGGATGTTGGTAATAAGTTCCGTCCAACGAATGTAGGTTTTGGTTTATCATTTTTTTTACCGGTAATAGTTGCCATTTTATCTTCTAAACCTGGGTCTTTACTATTATTAGAAAATCCAGAGGCCCATTTGCATCCTATGGGACAGGCTCGAATTGGAAGACTTTTAGCATTAGCTGCTGCCCATGGGATTCAGGTCATTTTAGAAACACACAGCGATCATATTATAAATGGTGTGAGAGTAGCTTTAAAAGAGGGATTAATAAAGCCAGAAGAAACAAAATTTCTGTTTTTTACCGGTGAAGTGATTGAAGATCAATTTAAGAATTATATACTAGATTTGGAGATTGATAGGAACGGTCGGTTTATGAATGAACTGCCTGATGGTTTTTTTGACGAATGGGATCGACAATTGACTAAGTTGTTATAAGAATTATGAATTTATACTTTAATGAACTTTCTATAAAACAGACTGATCATCCTGAGACCGCCAAACAATGGATGAATAATTTAATGATGGTTTACAAATCTGTAAGTGAAAAGGGATTCAAGGACTTAAGAACAACAGAGAATTTTGCTAGTGAATTATTAGCCCCAAATTATACAATATCTCACTGGTTAGTTGATAAATCTGTTGACAGTGTTAGTCAATCGCTTTTTAGATCAATTGCATTAAAATATCCTTTTATAGAGAATAATTTAGATAAAAAAAATGATGGTGGGAGTAAATTATATGAATTTAAATATAACGGTAGGATTGCCAAGGGGTTAGGAGCTGCTTGCTTATTTAATTCTCTTGCAATAAGTCTGGATAATAATCCAGAATGGAATAGATTTTCAATTATGATCAATGTAAATGCTGTTTCAGACGAAGAAACAGACATGACCGAAACAGATGAAGAAGTAAAGCATTGTTCTAAATTAGAGCATTTAGATCAGTTAAAGGATTGGATAGGTAATTTAAAGAAATTATCTATACCAAATGGCAAACTACTATGGTTAAAGAGAAAAGAGTTATTTCCTCATTTAATATTTTGTGAAAGTGTTCAAGATCAAGTATCTTCATTAAACAGCAGTCATCCTGAATTCAAACAAATTATAAAACGGCTTTTTGAGTTGGAAGATTATTGTTCTCAATGGGAAAATGGCTCCTTTTACACTGACACTATGCCATCTAGAATTACTTTAGAATCAGATTCTCGAATTAATGAATTCAAAGATCAACTAACGATATTATGCCCTGATGGAAAAAACAGATTATTTTCCTTCCACTCAAGATTCACGCCTGGAGCAGGAAGGATTTATTTTGCCCCCGATAATGATAAAAAAATCTGCTATGTTGGTTATATCGGCCTCAAGATTTAATAACTGTTTATAGTCAGGTTTAAATAAAATGAAGATTTTTCACAGCTGATTGATCAGCGGTATATTAATTGTATGGATTATCGAATGAGGAGAGGGGGTAAGAACTCTCATCCTAACCTTCTCCCAGAGGGAGAAGGGACAAGA
>CAJXGR010000393.1 GCA_913053665.1 uncultured Spirochaetia bacterium | reverse complement strand
TTAGCATCATGTTGTAGGGGCGACCCGCCGGGTCGCCCCTACAACATGATGCTAATGTGACAGTTTCTCAAGCTTCTACAGGTTAACTATCACGGTGAATAGATCATGGTGAGTGCTGAATCTGGGCAGTACGATGTACACTGTCCGCATCCTGTACAAGCTTCCCCATCCACTTCAGGCCGTAACCCTCCATAGAAAAGAATCGCCTTCGTCTCACAGACATCCGCACACATTCGACACGTAGGTTCCGTCCAAGAACTACACTTAACCTTGTCTAATTCAGCAAGCCAATGGATAGTGGCTGGCCCATCAATCTTTAGAACGTCTATATTACAATACTTGGCACAGTCGCCACAGAAGGTGCATCCCGTCACCGAGAAATCAAGATATGGGATGGAATCTTTATCCAGACGGATAATGCCCTCTTCACAGGCTGTCATACAGTAAGCCGGACAAGTGGGACATTTCTGCTGAAAAAGCTCAGGATCTCCATTATAGGGTGGGCGGATGATGGCCGGACTTTTTTCTGGTGGCTCCTCACCGCTGTCCTCTTCCTCAGATTTCATTCGTAAGGAAAAGGACTTAAAGAAATCTCTTCGATTCATTATAAAACCTGTATGATCCTGATCAGTGAACCTTTATTTCTTCTTCTTCAAGGCTTTTAAAGACTTCACATTATCTGGATGATTACTTTTGCGTCGCATATCCACTGGAAGATCCATGTCGCGAGCTTCCTGGATAACAATCTTGGCATCTTTCAATTCGTTTAAGCTGAATCCACGGCCCTTGCGGATTCCTCCAACTTTCTTTACCTGTACAGCACTCCGATCTAATACTTTCTTCACAATTCTCTCCATAAATATAATCTATAAAATATCTGCTAGATAAGGGATATAGGGAAATTAAACCTGTTTATTCAGCCTGAGATTTAACATTCGGGTATTGAATCCATATCATGCTAAGGTCGCAAATTTATCTCTTTATTGATAGATTGTCAAGAATATTTTTTGAATCCCGGGAAAGTAGTGATTTACTGACGAATGACTTGTTTGAATGGATACCAGGAATGGGTGTTTATATCTAAAAAACTCTGGAGACTCTGTCGAATAAACGGAGCGATACGGGATATTATAGCAAATGGGATTTCATCAAGAATATAATTTGAGAAGCAATAATCGCCTCAGGCGAATTGAACCTGTGAAAGGAAGTTTTGAAGCTTATCCTTTAAGCGATCACTCTGAAGTGTTTTCATATTATGGTTATATTCTTTTTTATCTGAGTCAAAATAGCCTAGGATAAGGTTTATCAGGAGTTTTTCGTCACTCTGGAAATAATGATCATCCTGAAAGATTGTTTTGTATTGATCTTTAGCCTCTTCGTAGGACTCTTTTATTGCCTCACCAGCATCGACCATCAATATAAACCGTAGAAGTCTGTCATCTTCAGGGAAAAAGAATTCGATCTTTTGTAGAACCGAGAATAGAATGGCCTTCATGGGGTTTTTTAACTCTCCTATATCCAAATGAATCCGAGTGTAAAGAGTTCTTATAAACCCTTCCTCAACATCTTTTAGGACGTTAACAGCCTCTTTGTTATCCAGGCCATCTATCTCCTGAAGGGTTTCCACGAGGTTTTTGATGGCGTAATAGTCCTTCCAATTGGGCATTCCATTGCGTCCATATTGGACATAATCTTCATATTCTTGCTGCTGCTCTTCGTTTAAGGCGTTGTCAACAAAAAGAATTGGATACTCCTCAAATTTCGGGTTGAGAAGCTCAGAGCTGATCTCCACACAATTGATCCTGAAGATCTCATCCCGGAAATCATTGGAATTATAATCTTCATGCTTATAATCCTCTGCATCATAATCATTTAAATCCATATTATTCTCTCATGGCCATTCTGTAGAAATGGTTTGTTGAATTACTATAATATAATATAATGATTTTATAATAAAAAACTTATAAAATTATTTGTCTAAACCTATTGCCATGAAAGCCGAGAAATAGAGTCAGTGATGATTGGGAGGGGTCATAATGAAGAAATACCTATATTTTCTTTTTCTTCTATTTCTATGGATAAGTGTTTCAACCCTAACTCCCATAGATTCATTGAGTCAAACACCTAATGCCAATTACATCTCATCGAATTACTTTAGCATTTCTATCTTCAGGAACTTTAAAGGATTCATTGACTGGAAAAGGGATTTCTTGAAGTTTCACGATCAACGATATGGTAGAGTGAATCTCAAAAATTATGATACCGTCGTGTTAAGACTAAAAGAAATCATAGAAGATCAAATAGAAGGCTACAAAAAGAATCCTGTGGCCGCTAAACAATTTGATCGTGTTGTGATCCCGGCTATTTTTATCAATCGGCGGGATCACCCTGAGAATAGGCTCCGAGTCTACTGTAACGGCAGGATCCTTGAACCAATGGGAAAAGAACATATTGGGGAGATACGAGTTCATTTCTATTCCCATGGATCGGCATCAGAACGTCCATCCAAATCCTTTCTGACCTTCAAACTGGTCCTCTTCACCTTTTCTGACGCTATTGCCAACCAGAATATTGTATTATCCCTAAAGAACGAAGGGGATTTCGACCGAAGCTTTAATGTGGGAGAAGGACTTATTGTTAAAGACCTGCTCTACAACGAGGATTAGATAAAATACCGTTTAAATCATAATTCGATGAGCTTTCCAATATGGGTTTCTTCATACCTAACTCTCTCCCTTTAAAACACTTAGACTGGATGAGATTTATTCATCATATAGGAGAAGCGAATCGTCAAGTAGCCCTTTTTGATGGATTGCTCCAAGGAATGCCTAATCCTACTGTTCTTCTCTCACCCTTAACCACGGAAGAAGCTGTGTTTTCATCCAAAATAGAAGGCACACAAGTGACACTCCAGGAAGTCCTTGAATTTGAAGCAAATCCTCGTAAAACTAAAGATAAATATGATGAGATTCAAGAAGTATTAAATTACCGTAATGCCATGAGATACGCAATGAATAAAATGAACGAATTACCATTAAGCGGAAAGCTGATTAGGAAAGTCCATGAGATTCTACTTCAGGGTGTAAGAGGGCAAAATAGAGATATTGGGCAATTTCGGACTGGACAGGTGCATATTGGAAAGTCAAAATCTGTTGAAGAGGCAAGCTTTATTCCACCTATTGCTAAGGATATTCCGGAGTATTTTTCTAATCTTGAAAAGTACTTTCATTTTGATGAGAAGGATAAATTAGTCCAACTAGCCATTATTCATGCTCAATTTGAGCTGATCCATCCGTTTTGGGATGGAAATGGAAGGCTAGGTCGCATTCTTATGCCGCTTTTTCTTTATTATAAAGAAATCCTTTCCACCCCAATGTTTTACTT
>CAJXGR010000392.1 GCA_913053665.1 uncultured Spirochaetia bacterium | reverse complement strand
GTCCTGTTGTAAATACATCTTTCACACTCCAACCCTCACAGTATTCATCAATATTATCAAAAGCTTTTGGTGTGAAAAAGTAGAATGATCCTAAGCAGGATTGACGGTTAATATCATTCAATTCAGTCCAACTACTTGTTGTGATATCTGTTTCAAGTAACCTTTTGTACTTACTTTCACGAGTTCCCCATAAATCCGTATGATGAACCCGACATTCCTTTTTACCATCATTTTTTTTAACAAAAATACCTATCGAAACACCTTGCTGGATGTCAAACACATTCTTGTCTGCTGAACCATCGGGTGACCGTTCTTTTTTCTTGCTATTGCCGTGTAAGTCTATAATATATATGTCATCAAAGCTTTCCATCAGGCTCTGACGCATTCTTCGGTGAGTTATACCATCTAAATATGTGTGATTTGTGATAAATGCAAGAATGCCATAACCTGTTTTATCGATTCTCCACTGAGCAAATCGCATAAACTTAATGAAATCATCATCTAGATTAAGCTTCTTTTCATTCAAGTCCTTTTTATAATCCTCAATCTGTTCTCTAATCCAATCACCCATATTCTGAGAACTAACAGAATAGGGAGGATTCCCCAAAATCACCATGACAGGGGCTTCCTGTTTCACCTTACCGGCTGAATTAGCCTCCTCAGCCAGCCACTGGGCAAAAGGGAGCTGTTCACTGAGTTCTATCGACTCTTCCAGAGTATTTGTTAAATAGATACCTAATCGTTCCTCACTCCCAAAATCATAACCTGTTTCCTTGAGTTGAAGTCCCAGCTTCATATGAGCCACAGCATAAGGGGCCATCAAAAGCTCAAAGCCGTATAAACGAGGTAACAGATGGTCTTTAACATATCCAGACCACATTCCCTTGTTGTTTTTGAATGATTCATGGATGTGATCAATGACACCATAAAGGAAAGTCCCGGTACCCGTTGCAGGATCCAGTATTTGGACTTTATGGACTTCTCTTTCTTTCTCCTGCAGGGGCGAGGTGACCTCGCCCCTGCGCTTAATAGTAGAGTGATCAGCTAATCCCTTTAAGCCAAAATCCTTTCTTAATATATAATCCACACTCCTCACAATATAAGAAACGATAGGCTCCGGCGTATAATAAACCCCCCTCACCTCCCTCATCTTAGGGTCATAAGCCGAAAGAAAGGTCTCATAGAAGTGAACCACCGGGTCTTCCTGACGAGTACGCCTACCAAAGTTTTCTAATATCGCCGACATATCCACATGATTTAATAGGTTAGCCAGATCATCCACCACCCAAATGATACGGCTGTCGAGTTCAGGCCCAGCAATGTGGTTAAACATCTTACGGAGGAATGGGTTGGTCTTGGGAAGATCATAAGCGGCATGCTCTCTGCTAAAGTGAGCTTTTTCATCAACATGACACCTTGCCGCAAACATACCGTAACAAATAGTTTGAGCATACATATCGGCAAACTCATCTTCTTTTAGATCATGAAGAAGCACTTTCTTAAAGCTCTCCAACTGGTTATGGAGGTTCCCCCCTTTATCTTCCTGTTTTAAGGCCTGTTCGATTGTATTCCGTATCAACTGTCCCAGAGAAGCCATCCGCTGGGCAAGTTGCTTGGGATTATCTACAGTAGGGATTTCAGCATTAATAAACTCATTGACTAAGGTTTTTACATCGTTCATCCCACCCGTATCGCTACGAAGTTTATGATCGTGAACTTTAGCTAGCCGACCTGTGAGACGTAGTTCACCCTTTAAATACCATCTAAATTCCAGATAATCAGTGAGTATAAGATTACTGAGTCCTTTAAAATATCGCTTCAGTTGGTCAGTTTTTTCAACCTTGTCAAGTGAAATCCCAATATCCTTTGCTTCTATGTATCCAAGGGGTGTCACTCCCTTTTTAACAATGAAATCGGGGGCACCACACGCAATACGTTTCGGCTCATTGGTAGCGGTGATTTCAGGTTGAATCGACTCAATAAGCTTTTCAAGAGCAGATCGGTGAGTATGTTCCGTGGCATCACCGGCTTGTAGTTTCTTTTCAATCTTGTTTAAGTAATCTTTAAAGTCCATCATTCATTCTCGCCTGATTTTATTCATTTTCAAATATGGGAAGCTCCAGTCCTTTTATTTGAAACTCAGTGTGGCCAACATCCCCCTGGATACTCCCCACAATGTTTGCCGTAGAAGCAAAAAGCTTGTCAGCTTGCCTTTCCCTTTCAGCCCACATCCTTTCATAAGCTGATCGTTCTTTAGTAATTTGACTCTTCATCGTACGATAGACATCAATCATCGCCTCAATTTGTTGTCTAAACTTGTGGCTGGTAATGTATTCATAAAGATGTTCTGCTTTCCCCTCACGATGTGCCGAAACAGCTTTTTCACGATATACATCCAACAGGCTTTGGCGAAGAAGTCTTGATAGAGATATTAATAAAGACAATTTTGATATCCACACTCCATCTTTAAATCCCATTTCATCCATACCTTTAGGCAATACAGCAGTTATAATGACCGGTATATGGGCTTTTTCAGCGCGTAAATCGTCTTTAATTTTACTAATCCACTTATCGGACCAGTCTTTTGTTCGTTTACTTTCCCAGAGAATCACTCCACAATCGAATCCCTTTGGACTTCTAACTATTTGTCTTATATCAGCCCCTTTTTCTCCCTTTTTTATGGGTTCAATAAAGTCATTCGGAAAGTTCTTTTTAAGAAGCTCCTCAATATTAAGCTCCAAGACTTCCCCTTGTAATTGCTGAGAACCTTGTTCCATCCTTCTTTTAAGTTCTGCGATCTGTTTTCCTGCATCGGCCAGTTTTTTATCTCTTTCATCAAGTTTTAAAGAAAAGTCTTCTTGAACCTCTTTTTTGGCTTTTTGTTTTATATTATCTTGTTCATCCAACAGCTTTTTCTGATATTCAATTTCAAGTTTTCCTTTTTCATCCTTTGTTTCTCGTAAACGTTTATATAAATCTTTCCTCTCAGATTGAAGTGCTAGATTTTGGTTTTCTTTTTCTATAGATTCTTCTTTTGTAGATTCAATTTTTGCACTATATTCCTTCCTAGCCTTATCCATAGCCTCCTTGTAATAATCCTTCTTAGTCTTATCTAACGCTTCTTTACGGGCTGATTCAATGAACTGTTCTTTAAAATCGTCAAGCTCTTTATCTTTCGCCCTCAGAATATCTATTCTTTCCTGTTTTAATTTATTAACTTCTTCTTGATGGCTTTTCTCAGCTTTCTGAAGGACTTCTGCTTCGAGTTCTCCACGAATCGCCTCTGTGATTTCAATCTGATTATTACATTTACTGCACTTTATTGTTGTTGCCATTTTATAATCTTTCCATTCCTTGATAAATGATTTGCTTTTCCTCACAGACTT
>CAJXGR010000391.1 GCA_913053665.1 uncultured Spirochaetia bacterium | reverse complement strand
GTGAAAGGGTGCGTGAACAACGGAAGCATCGACGCGAGAAAGTTCGTGAACGACGGAAAAATCGACGTGAAAGGGTGCGTGAACGACGGAAAAATCGACGTGAGAGGCGACGTGGACGACGGGAGCATGAACGCGACGACTAAACGTAGAATTATCCGTGGAAATGAACGTAAATAAGCTGATGAAAACTAAAAACTATGTTCTGTTAAATGATTTACATTTAATAGTTAAGAGGTAATTATGAGAAAAATAATCCTAGCAATAGTGGTTTCCTTCTTTCTTTTTCAACTCTTTCAATGTACGGTCGGCAATATAAAGCGGGGTGGGCAGTCTGGAGGAGCCCCTAGACAGGGGGGGAATGAACAGCGGGCATTAAACCACCTCCGTAAGGCACAAGCCGCCTTAAAGCGTGCCTCTCGAAACAAAGGGGGCCACCGAGTTAGGGCCTTGAAGAAAACGAATCAAGCGATTAGACAACTTCGATAATATCTTAAGCTCTAAGACAGCCTCGATTTTATCCTAAAACCTGGCTGGCAGGACTTGGAACTTTGCTAAAGTTCCAAGTCCTGCCATTTCTCACCGGTATAACTTAATGTGAATTATAGGGAAAACTCCCATCCCAACGAAACATACCCGGCCCTATTCTTGTTACTCGACGTTGAGAAGGGGTGATTCGCCTTGGTCACGTCCACTAAGCCCACATCAACAATGAACTCAAATATGATTCGATCATCTCCCACTGAAAAGTAATAGTTCATCCCAAAAACAAGACCAAAATCAAGAGGTTTAGTAAAAGCCGTGACATTCTGCTGATTCGTCTCGGCAAATAATAACACGCTGATCTGTGGGCCAAATACAAGGGAAACGTGTTCTATAAGCCTTGCTCTAACAGTTAACGGGAAGGAAAGATAGCTACCACTGTAGTCTGTTCGTGTCGCCAGGCTACCCTTTAGCTGATAAAGTACGTCTAACTCAAAGGAAAAGGGATCGTCTAAAAAGACAATAAGCCCTCCCCCCCCTGTCACAGCAAACTTTGACCTTTTCTGATCTAGTTGACTCATGTTGGAAAATCCCGCTCCAAGCTTCACCACCCCTTTAAAGTCAATGGCATGAACTAAACCACTGGATGAGACAAGTATCATCAGGATCAAAACCAGTACTTTGATGTACAATATGAATCCTCGCCGATCTATTCAATAGACCAATTTTAGCCTTCTATAGCAACACTCAGTAAAAGATTATGGGACAAAGATTATTTTAAAATGACCCTTTTATCAGGGAAATTATATTAATGGAATGATTTAGGCTCATTATAGCAAAAACGACTCCTGTCAAATCGATCTACACTAACCATCCCAGAAATCCACTCGATTGATATTGCTTAAAACCATCTGTTTGAGTAAATTTACTGGAAAGAACCTATTGGATCAAGAGGCCTGGAATAATATGGCTTTTGAACGCGTTTGGTTAAATCCTGCGAAAAGGTTAAATAAAAATGAGTTACGACATAAAATATGAACATATAAATAATATGGTTGTTTTTGCTAATGATGTTTCTATCTCAAAAATGGACTACGATGCCCTCTCTAGGCTTAAATCCTTTGCGACCTGTGAGCCAAGCTTCATATGGACGGAACTGCTAAGATTGGGGGAAAACCAGGATACTTTGGAAATCAATTTCTTTAAAGCCACTTTTAAACGTAAACTAAAGGCTTTAGAGACCTTGAGAGATTCCAAACACTTTGAAATGGAAACCCGCGAAGTACTGATTCGCAATAAAGTAAAGATACAGCTAAAGTTAACTAATATCACCTCCGATTTTAAATCAATTATTCCAATGATATAAAATGCCAGACAGGTTTTCTGACACGTCTTTATAAACAAAGTGACACGATCTTATAACTATTTGAACAATCAAAAGATCACTTTATCACTGTTCCACACAATGACAATTCTATGCAATACAATTCATTTTAGCAAAACCTGTCATCAGATACTGGCCTTTAATATTCTCTTGCCTTTTTACCAATGGATGATTATTATTTGCCTACCTATAAAATGAAGCAATCCCATCACTATTTGTTTACAAGAGAGATCACTTCGTCACTATCGTTTCTCGTGATAACAAATCTGTATAAGACTATACATTTTTAGCAATACCAAGTTATGGACTCTTTAAGTCCGCGTAAACGAATCGAAACTTGAAATACTGATAGTGGGCCAATTATTATCGAAAAGTTCATCCGGAGTGGTTTTTTATGTCCAAAAAGGATATTCCAAGCAATGAAAGACTCATCTTTGCACTGGATGTTCCCACCGTGGATGAAGCCAAAGAGTGGGTTAATCGCCTGGGTGACGGGGTAATATTTTACAAATTGGGACTGGAACTCTTTATGGCAGGAGACTATTTTGGTTTAATGGACTGGTTAATCAAACAGAACAAGAAGGTATTCGCTGACCTAAAGTTTTTTGATGTCCCAGAGACTGTGAAACGATCTGTAGGACAACTTAAAGGTAGAGGAGCCGAGTTTCTAACGGTTCATGGTAATGATAAAATCCTCCAAGCCGCCGTTGAGGCCAAGGGAGATATCAAGATTCTTGCTGTCACAGCTCTCACAAGCCTTGATCGTGGGGATCTCAATGACCTGGGCTTCGACTGCGACATTGAAGACCTTGTGCTATCCCGTGCCAAACGGGCTTTAGAAATAGGTTGTGATGGGGTCATCTCTTCAGGGCTCGAAGTACCCAGACTTAGAGAGCATTTAGGGGATCAGTTAATTGTAGTTTCTCCAGGTATTCGTCCTGTGGATAATCAAAGTGAGGATGACCAAAAGCGTGTGGTCACAGTAGACCAAGCTTTTCGTAATGGAGCGGATTATATTGTTGTGGGTCGCCCCATTAAGAATGCTTCTGACCCTTATAGGAAAGCAAAAGAGATTCAAGAGACCATCACCAAGCTGTTTCACCCTTAGTTTTCAATCGGAGGGTTATGCGATACTCCCTTCCTTTCCTTTTGGAAAAAGCTTTTATTAATCCCATAGGATAATATGTTTGACTCTTTCCCTTTCAGGGCTTGTTCTCCAAAGTTTTCCCATGGGAGAGCCAGCAGATCCTCGGATAAACCGTTATAAATATTGGATGAAACAAGGATTGATGCCTTCAAGCTTTTTGTCATTCCCTCCAGTCTCGAGGCCGTGTTCACAGCATCCCCTATAAACGTATACTCATGACGATCGGGTGACCCAATGATTCCAGCAATCACATCCCCTTTATGGATACCAATACCAATCTCAATAGGTATTGAGACCCTATCATTCAAGTCAACCATTGCTTCTTGCATGGCCACAGAGGCCTTTACCGCCTGATTAATGACCTCATCATCGCCATTCAGC
>CAJXGR010000390.1 GCA_913053665.1 uncultured Spirochaetia bacterium | reverse complement strand
GTAGGATTTATAAAATAACACATCGACAAAAGCCAAGACAATTTGAGCAGAAAGCAAAAGAAAGCCAGGAAATTGCTCTGGATAATTTGCGAGTGTTTAAATGATCAAGTTATCTATATTATCTTTAATCTGTGCTCCTCTCTGTGGCAAAAGGAATAATCATTTCGAACGGACGTTAATTATTCTTATTGCTATCGGGGAGAGGATTAAGAATAATCATTAGGCTGACAATAATTTGTGTGAAAATCTTTTCATGAGATGTACTGTTTATAAAAAAATCGGTATACTACTTTCTCACTAAAAGCCGAATCTAAACAGATGATGAAATACATATTAACAATCAGTCTATCACTCACCCTCTTATCCATCGCTTGCAGTCCAGGCAAAAGTCGGGTGGAAAAGGGAAAGAATCCCCCTGCCCCTCTAAAACGGTCTATCCATAGATCCAGAAAGCTCTTCAAGAGCAAAGTCCACAGAGACAAGCTCCTGCGAAAGGCCTTTAAGAAAAAACTTAACAAGATGCCATCGGGAGAAGTCCGGCTGGATAAAAGGGTTTTTGCCAAGTGGATCAGACTCCAGCAAGTCTTTAAAGACACTCCTCTATCCAGGTGGAAAGCATATCTCAACAAGTCTTATATGAATAATTTCAGGGTCAAAGTCCCACCAACGCTGGAAAAACAACTCAAGTTTATGAGATTTCCTTTTCATGAGCTGTTTAGCATCCAACTAACAAAAGCTGAAAAACGCTTTAGAAGGATCATGAAAAAACGCTTCAAACGAATGGATAAGGATTTCCCGGCATTCATCAGGCTCTTTATCAAGAAAGGCTTCACGGGAATGAGATACTATAAAAGAGATAAAAGGCTGGGTGGTTCAACCGCACGAGATAAATACAACAAGTTCCTGAAGGCTCTTTTCTATCATCCTAAATGGTTCATCCAACATCAAGGCCTCTTCGCCTTTGCCAATCGGATGTTTGAATACGCTTTTCAGCCCAAAACCTTCTCAGGATTTAAAAGGATCTTGAGAAGGAAGAAGCATCGCCCACTCATCCACCTGATGCGTGAAGGAATATGGTATTTTCTAGCCCGTATCGGCTGGCAGTTTTGGCATGATCACACGTTGAACACATTGGCCAAGCTGTCTAAAAAGAAAATGGAGATTGTATACATCGCGGGTGGTACGGATATCTATCACCTCATCCTGAAAGGAGTCTACAGAATACGAATCATCGACCCTATTTTCCCCTCCCAGACCAGATATTACTCGGAGGGATGGAGGTATCTTATCCACGGTGACAGGCCTGATGGGGGGATTGGTGATAAGATACGATTTACAAAAGGCAAAAAGAAAGTGATTATGACACGTGTTTACTACAAAAAGGGGAAGAAGTTCACGACCGTTAAACTCTCCACCAACAAGGTGATGCGTCTCAATCAGAGCGTGACTATTTGGCTGATCCATACAAAGTCGGGTAAGAAACTGGGCTATTATGTATTAGAACGTCGATTTGTTAGACAGAAGGACTTTAAAGTCTATCCCGATCAGGTTTTCTTGATCTCCTTCAACGAATTGAACTTTATCACCACTCTGAAAAGGGATAATTGGGGCATTAAGCCCAAGAGGTTTGATAAATCCTTTCAATTTTACGTCAAACAACTCCGTAAGCCGGTGACCTATAGAATGCTGCGAAATATCCAACGGGTCCAAAGAATCGACCGATCCTTTACCTTTGGCTCATCCATTAATTAATCCCCCGCGTAGAGACGTATTGCCATACGTCTCTACAAACTTGACAATCGATGTCGTGATGGATACCTTTAACCCTCTCAGATTCATTTATAGATAGTCGATCTCTTAAGGTGGATGAAATGATAACAGGGGATATACGCTCAAAGGTTGATCTAGTCTGGAATACCTTCTGGACGGGAGGGATTTCCAATCCCCTCACCGTTATAGAACAGATTTCCTACCTTCTGTTTATTAAACGCCTTGACGAACTCCACACTGTAAAAGAGAATATGGCCAACCAGTTTGGTGAAGAGTTGGATAGTCCTGTGTTTGCGAAGGATCAAGAACATCTTAGATGGTCGCGATTCAAGGAGTTAGAAGCCAACAAGATGTTTGACGTGGTGAGTCAAGAGGTTTTTCCCTTTATCAAGAACATGAACGGAGCCGATGGATCAGCCTACGCCAGACACATGAAAGACGCTATCTTTATGATCCAGTCCCCCCAACTCATCGCGAAAGTAGTGGATCTCATTGAGAGTATCCCAATGGAGGACAGGGACACCAAGGGTGATCTCTACGAATACCTCCTCTCCAAGCTGACTACGGCAGGTGTGAACGGCCAATTCAGGACTCCAAGGCATATTATCAAGATGATGGTTGATATGATGAAACCAAAACCGGAGGATAAGCTCTGTGACCCGGCCTGTGGAACGGGAGGCTTTTTAGTCACCGCTGGAGAGTACATTAGAAAGCATCACCCGGACTTGTTCAATGATGAGAAACAGGTTAAACATTATAATGAGGAGTTTTTCAACGGCTTTGACTTCGACTCCACCATGCTGAGAACTGCCAGTATGAACCTCATGCTTCACGGTGTGGAAAAGCCTCACATCGATTCACAGGATTCCCTGTCGGAGAACTTTGGGGATGTATCCAGTGCCTACACATTGATTATGGCCAACCCTCCTTTTAAAGGCTCACTGGATTATGAAAGCACGGCAAAAGATCTATTATCCACTGTTAAGACCAAAAAGACAGAACTCTTATTCCTCACACTTATGCTCAGACTCTTAACGAAAGGAGGGCGCTGCGCTGTGATCGTTCCGGACGGTGTTTTATTCGGATCCTCCAATGCCCACATCAAGGTGAGACAGATTTTAGTGGAGGATCACAAACTCGAAGCCGTGATCAGCATGCCATCAGGAGTGTTTAAACCCTATGCGGGCGTGTCTACCGGAGTATTGATCTTTACAAAAACGGGGTCGGGGGGGACGGATCACGTTTGGTTCTACGATATGCAGGCCGATGGATTCAGTCTGGACGATAAACGAACCCCATTAGACAATGACAGTCATGAGTCCAACAACATCCCGGATATACAAGACCGCTGGGACAACCTTGAGAAGGAACATGAGAGGCAACGGACTGATCAAAGCTTCTTTGTATCGAAGGATGAGATCGTCCAGAATAAATATGACCTGAGTGTCAACCGATATAAAGAGATTGTCTATGATGAAATCGCCTACGATCCGCCGAAGAAGATACTGGAGGAGGTGAAAGCCCTGGAAAGGGAGATCCAGAAAGGTCTTGAGGACATTGAAAAGATGCTCCAATGATACACCAAACTTGTCCCCACCACCCTCACCCTGACCCCTGTAGAGACGCATGGCCATGCGTCT
>CAJXGR010000389.1 GCA_913053665.1 uncultured Spirochaetia bacterium | reverse complement strand
TTGAAGGCAATCTTTGCCTTCCCCTTGACCTTGAGATAAGCATAGTTTTTCTTCTTGATAGCCGCTTTCAAATAGTGATTCAGGGTGTTTCTGGCGAGTTTCTTGAGAGACTTGTCCTTTAAAAAACCCTGGAGTGTCCCTATAGACCAGAGAGTGGCTATCTGACGGATGTGGTTATTCTTGGAAGTGTACCTGTCTTTACTTGGATAGTAAGCATACTGAAGCAAACCCCTGTCATTGACATAATTAGGGAACCAGGAATTAGTGAGCTTTAAACGGTTGTATAGAAAGTCATTATCTATATCTTTGGCCTGTATGGGTACATTATATCGGTACAGATCGCTGATATCCCCCTGACGATTGCCGCGAAAGGTGATCGTAGTATAAATATATATTTTAGTTTCAGGAGATTTGTAGCAGTCCTTTTTTTGCCTTGATTTTCGACACAAACGCTGTAGGATCTTTTTGAGTTTATAATTCTTGCTGATCGCGACGGACTCTTTGAAATAAGCCTTTTTTTTGCCGTTCACTATTTCTATAGCGTGAACCCCAAGTTCTATCTTTTTCTTTAATTGCTTGAGATTGCCTGTCACCTGTTTTCGGTCGTATAAAAAGTTAAAGATCATCTCGACCTTATCCACTTCAAAGGCCTTTAGGACTCCTCCGAAGCGTTTATCCCTAATATTTCTTTTGACCGCTTGCTTGATGTCCAATTCAGTTCTTAGGGGGTTTGACTTTTTATGACGCCCACTCTGACAGCATCGTATTTTATTATCATTCATAAAAGTAATGAACATCTTATGGTAATTACTGATATTAGGTACTTTTGGGATCTCCTTAACGTCTTTGTCAAAGGCCTTATCGAGCATAGCGTAGGCGTATTGAACCAGCTTTTGTTTATCGGTATACGAAATGGACTGATGGCTTATGGATTGACTGCTGACTTTTGAACAGAAGCTAAATGCCAGGGATAACATAAGTAATATGACTGTTTTATTCATTGAAGACCTCCTGTACGAAGATGAATAATAATTCACTCAAGCAAAATAGGCAAGAAAAACTCAGAAAAAAAGATGGATAGATTTAATGAGTCTAGATAATCAATACAAAATGTATTTATGAAAGATAATTTCATTTTCTTTTAGATGATTTTGAGTTATATTTAATGACAGATTACACAAGGTGAGAATATGGCTGAAGCAGAAGGAAAGAGTTTTTCCTTTGAAGGAACAGATCAGATACAATCGGAGTATTTAGAGGTTTTTGACTTTCATGATACCCATTTACGGATTGAAACCAGGACAAGTGAATTTTCCTGCGTTTGTCCTTTTAGTGGATTGCCCGACTTTGCCGATCTAGTCATTGAGTACTATCCAGATGGGGGTTGCTGCGTTGAGTTGAAGTCCTTAAAGTATTATCTGATCACCTATCGGAATGTTGGAATCTATCAGGAAGCCGCTACCAGTCGCATTTATAATGATTTAAAGAAGGCCTTAAAAACCGAGAGACTAAAAGTGACAACTTTATATAATACTCGTGGAGGGTTTGATACCGTTTGCATTAAAGGAAATCTTGAGCTGAAAGAACTTTAATGAGTGATTATGGATTAATATCTTGTTTTTTTTAGATTATTGGTTATAATATATTATATTCCTTTCAAGGCTCATGACCCAAGTGAAGAGCCAATTCATTCTGAAGCTATTATGATTAATGGATTTAAATATCTACTTATATAATATAGGAGGATTTTTATGAAGGAGAGGAGAAAATATGAGCGGAGAATGTGGTTTGAAAGTATTTATCACATAGGGGACATAATTAAGCCGATAGGACTTATATTTAATATCAGTCAAGAAGGAGCTAATGTCTGGATCGATTATTCAAAGGTTGATGAAAACGCTCATTTTACCATTCGCCTGCGTCCACCAGGAGGGGCTAAAATATTAGGGTATGTTGATTTTGATGTGGATAAAATCTGGAGTGAGAAAACAAATACTCTGGCTCACCAAAACCTGGGCTGTCACTTTGAATCTCTCAAAGAGACTCAGGATAATCAATTAAAGCAGTTGCTTCAATATTTTGTTCGGTTAGAACGATCTAAAGCATTAAAGGAAGGTAAAGTTAAGTTCTAACTTTATCTTCCTTCAACACTTAAATCTTACTAGGGACGGATATATGAATATCCTTTCTCTTGAAGCTCAACAATTCGTTTCACACCGGCCTTAACTTGTTTAACGCCTTTGAGTAATTTGGGCATTCTACCTTTTTTCTTGGCCACATGCCTCATTGTGTTTCCACAGGCACTAAATCTGATATTATTCATTGAAAGTTCTTTGACTCGGTTTCTAAACTTATTTTTCTTTCCTCTGAACATTATTCCTATACCAGGTCCGTAAGCTACAATTTCAATATTAGCCTGGGGCCATTCTTTTAATACATTAGCCGCATTATTTAGAGCAATCTTTTTGGTTCGTGCATTGTCGTCACTGATCTGAATAACAATATTGTGTCCTTTTAATTGTCCGCCACCACTTGCCTTTGATGTTTCGCCGCACTGAGCCATAACAACCATCAGCCCCAGCATTAACATAATGATCCAATTCTTGTACATAATTTTACCTCGTAAATAGTGTTGAATTTGAAGGAAGTCTATAATATAAATATTATGATTTACTGAGTCAAGCTTTTTTCACATTGTTTCTGGAATATGTGATCTATTGCTATTTATCCAATTAATTCCGGATCACTATGGGATGAATTGATAGTCTCAAGTTTTTATTGACCGATCGTTAAAATTATGCTATATTATACCTATGGCTAGCAAGAAAATTGACCGGAACACAATATTAGAGATCGCCTACCAATTATTTCGAACGAAAGGCTACTCCAACACATCCATGTCCGATGTTGCCAATGCTTGTGGTGTGTTTAAGAGCGCTTTGTACCATTATTTTCTAAATAAAGAAACGCTGATGCAAGAAGTCATCAAATGGGTTCATAATCTTGCCAAAAACGACTCATTAAAAAAACTAAGAAATAAGGATATCGAGCCTTACAAAAGACTTGAAGATCTTTTTAAAGTCTTAAGAAGAATACATATTGAAGAAGAGGGGGGATGTTTTTTTGGAAACATCAGCCTGGAAACGAGTAGTCAAAATAAAACATTTCGCAACCTGATTAAGAAGTATTTCACCGACTATATTGCTTCATTCCAAAGCTTGTTCAGTGAATTCTATAATAGTAAAGAGGCGAAAAGATTGGCCATTAAAGCTGTACAGGATATTGAAGGCAGCCTGATGCTCTCAAGAGTATACCAGGATGATTCCTTTGTGAGAAATGCTCACGACCAGATACGTGACTATTTGCCTTAGTGTTTTTTTTGCCCCTGGAGTTTAACGAACGTTCAATAATATAAAT
>CAJXGR010000388.1 GCA_913053665.1 uncultured Spirochaetia bacterium | reverse complement strand
CTGTACGGGTTCAACATGTTGAACCCGTACAGATAGGGGGTCTTCACCTTTCTGGTGCCGGCATAACACTCTATATCAGGCAGACACGTGGGTCTGTCCCTACAAGTGATTTGTATGTTCACAATTAGCAAAAACTCTCAGTAACACCTCGTGAGGACCTAATATAAAGACTTAGGCTTTGGCTCTATTATAGAATTGCAGAGGGATAGAAACAGCTAACCTGGTGAACACGTATTCCGTCGTTCCTTTCTGAGTCTAAACCCTGCTTTTTTAAGCCAATTTAATAAAAATGATACCATTTATTCTTTTTTTTGGTTATATTTGCATCGATTTAATCTGAAATATATCTACAGACCATCATTCACTCTAATCCTTTAGAGATTAGTATTTTACCGTGATGCAATGACGTAGTTTACATTTTAAAGAGGTAACATGAAGATAGCGCAATGTGGAATTATGTTTATACTCCTTTTGTCCTTGGGATCCTGTTTGGGAGTAATTACTGGAGCTGGTGGAACTCAGGCTGATGATGAACAGATAAAAATCCTGAAACAGGGGGTCAAAAAATGGAATGCCTGGCGAAAAGCTAACCCACGGGTCATTCCAGACCTTCGCAAAGGAGATCTTTCCGAGATGGATCTTCAGGGGGTCAATTTAGCAAAAGCCCTGTTGGTCAAAACAGACTTTAGAGAGTCCAAGCTTGGAGGAGCCAATTTTCAGGGAGCCGATATTTCATGGGCTAAATTCCAAAAAGCTGATCTGACTAATGTCAACTTTAGAAAGACGGCGATTGCTTTCACCAGATTTAGTCGAGCCAATCTCACAAACGCTGATTTTAGAGGGGCTCATGCCGACGAGGCAATATTTAAAAAGAGTAAACTTATGAAAGCCCGGTTTCAGGGGGCCATTCTTAGAGAAGTCAATTTTAACAAGTCGAATCTTGAGAAAGCTAATTTCAAGAAAACCACTGCTATTAACTGTAATTTCAGTGGAACGAATCTTAAAGGTGTAAACTTCAAGAAAGCCATGCTTTACAAAAGTAATTTTGAAGAAGCCGACTTAAGGAATGCCAATCTCACAGGAGCCAATATCGATAGTGCCAATTTTGAGGAAGCAGATCTCAGAGGGGCAAAAATATCCAATGAACAGCTTAAAATGGCTAAAAACGTTGATGAGGCAAAGCGCTGAGACGTTTAATATAAAGTATTATCTTAATGGAGGAAGAATGATTAAAAAGAGATTACCGTATATAGCAGCTGGTTTGCTAATTACGATGTTTGTGATCAACGGATGTGGTGGGAGTAGTGCTAAACCAAGTGATCCCAGGGATCCGACTCTCTCACTGGTTTTTGGATATATTGATATGGAAGATGCCCCTTCATCCGTTGGATGGGTAGTGATTAAGCAGCACAAACCAAAGCCACAAATGGAATATGGTTGTGAAGTAGATGATGGCATGTTTTGGAACTATGGCATTCGTATAGGCTCTCACCGAGTTGAGAGATTTGGTAAAATCCACGGGTTTTTAGGGAATACCGACTACTATTATTCTGCCATCCCCGATACCCAAATTCGCATTAAAAGACCAGGGATTTACTTTATGGGAGCGTACAAGTACAAGGTAGTCAAGAAAAGTAATTGGTTTACCGGTGGAGGAGGGAAATTTAAGTTGGTTCGAGTTAAATCTCCTTCTGAAAGAAAGTTGCTTAAGAAATTGTTGAAGGAATTCAAAGACGATGATGAGAAGAAGTTCTATCGACAAATTAGGATGATCAACAAACGCCTTAGAAAATTAAGATAATTTAAGGAGCAAATAATGAAGAAATCTAATTTATTACGCTTAACAGTAATCTCAATGATTGCTGTGATATCCATAACTCTCACAAACTGTGGTGCAAGGGAAACCAGACAACCTATTGATAAATTGAGTGATTTAGGTAAAAATGAAGTGATCGTTGTGGGGCGTATTGTTGTGGATCCTCCCTTTGCTCCTGATGAACAATCCTTTAGCCCAAAAGGTCTCAGTGACTGGTATAAAGATATCATAACCCTTGGAACCTATCAAAAGGATCCTCCAGCAGGGAAATATGATTATGATCAATTTGGTGCAGATGAGGGCAAAGACATGTTTCTGGTTAAACTAAACAAAACGTTTTTTCTAAAAGGTAAAAATCGTTCCTTTTATATAGTGGGTGGATCCGTAGTCATGAAATATGAAAATAGGGGTAATAGTGTTCATATAACGACTCGAGCTTATCCAGCCAGATTCAAGGTGAACATCCGACCCAATGATAAAGCTGTATATATTGGTACACTCATATATAAACGCAATGATTTTGGTGATGTCAAAAAAGTCAAGTTTAAAAATGAATATAAAAAGGCCAAAAAGGAATTCAGGAAGAAGTTTGGCAGGTCCTTAAAGCTCCGTAAATCCTTGCTTCAGCCTGTTAAATGATTATACTGAATAATTGATTGTCATGGTGAGCCTGTCGAACCCTACTTTAGTACAGCCCTTCGACAAGCTCAGGGTGACATTTTATAAGCTTTTCAGTATATATATTGGTTTAGATATAAAAGTTAGAAGTTACTCATTGAATCTATACGGGGCAATTTTGTGAAATATGTCATTATAATTCTTTGAAAATCTGTATAGAAGGAGAATAAAATGAATCGATTTATGTATCTTATGCGTTTAACAGTAATGTTAACAATTGGTCTGTTATTTATAGCAGGATGTTCTAGTGCTATTGAAGTCTCAAAGCCTCCAATAAAAGATATAAAAGAACTTGGACCCAACCAGACGATAGTTGTTGGGCGTTTTGTACTTGAACCTCCTCTTGAAGTAACGAAATACAGAGGTACGAATATTGATTACGTTATGGTTGGAGTGTATGAAAAATATCCCCCAAAGGGTAAAATGGCATTATCTTACTCAGATATTCTCTATAATGATATAAAAGGTCAATCTTATTTTGGCGGTAGGATAGAAAAGTTTATATTTGTGAAAAGTACCAATCGATCCTTTTATCTTGTTGGGTGTAACTTTGGTCGAATTGAATTTCCCGCACGATTCAGGGTAAACATAAGTCCTGATGATAAAGCTATTTATATTGGAACAATCATTTATTACAGAGATGACTTTAATGGTTTTAAAAAGTTTAAGATTAAGAATGAGTACAAAAAAGCTAAAAAAGCCTTTCAGAAGAAGTTTGGTAAAAGCCTGAAACTTCGTAAGTCTTTGCTGACCCCCATTGAATAAAAAGGAGTTATTGTGAAACGTTTTTCAATCATCCTTATAATGCTGATCGTATTAATCGGAGTGAACAGAAGTTATTCCAGAAAAAAATCAGAGGTGGACTTTTCTTTAATATATGCCTCAGAACCCATTTCGGGATTTGATGGAGTGATCGGTATTGCCGGAT
>CAJXGR010000387.1 GCA_913053665.1 uncultured Spirochaetia bacterium | reverse complement strand
GTAGGCGAGACTCATTCCATCTCCTGTACAGACTAAAGCATTAGTCGTTGGGGCGAAGACCTGTCCCAAGCCACCGGTTGCCAATATAACCGCTTTGGCCTGGATGATGTGGACTTCCTGATCCCTTAGATCCATAGCGATCACACCACGACATTCTCCGTCTTCAACAATGAGAGAGGTCATCCGCCATTCTTCATAGACCTGTATTTTGGCTTTCATTAATTGCTCATAAAGAACGTGTAGAAGGGCCTGTCCAGTGATATCAGCGATGAAGCAGGCTCTGGGATAACTGGCTCCTCCAAAGGGCCTGCTGCCGATCTGACCGTCAGGATGACGATTGAATGGGACTCCCATATTTTCAAGCTCAAGAACATCTTGGGGAGCCTCTTTAGCAAAGATTTCTATGGCGTCTTGATCCCCTAGATAGTCGCTTCCTTTCACCGTATCGTAGCCGTGAGACTCGATGGAGTCGTCAGGATTGAGAGCGGCATTGATTCCCCCCTGTGCCGCACAGGAATGACTTCGTACAGGATAGACTTTCGATAGGATGGCTGTGTTTAAACCAGCTCTCATCCCCTCTAATGCCGCTCGCTGTCCCGATAATCCTGATCCGACCACTAAAAGGTCATGCTGAAATATGGACATTCTCCCTCCTGATTCCAATCGAGTGTGTTTTAAGGATTTCTTTTGTATGGTGATAATTATAGGGCAATTTACAACTCTTAAATCATTTATAGTTAAAAGTAACAGATTGTTTAAGTCGTTCAAAATCGAAGCAAAAGTCATGTCTTGCGATAAAACATAAGAGACATTCTAATAAGCTAATCATTTTAATTTATTAAAACAACTTAATTTTGTTGGTTTTTTTATTAAATTATACCCATCTATATGGGGTGAATGAATGAAACCAATAAGACTTGTATCATCTATCTTCTTATTGATCCTTGGATTGGCTAGTATTACCCATGCCGATAGCATCCAGATCATAGGGCTACGGGCTAAAGTAGAGGTTTGACAGGGCCTTGAGGCAGATTGGATGAAAGCAAGCGTCCGTGTTGAAGTGGATGAAAAGGATTACATCAAGACTGGGGCAAAATCTACGGTAATCATTCAACGGACTAATATACTAAAAGGTTTATGAATTGTCACCTGTAGAGAAGCATAGCCATACATCTCTACAGGTGACAGGTTTTATAACAGGACAATTTAAAATCAGTTTGGCATAATTCAAAGATCAAAATAGGGCCCAACTCACAGGTTCAGATTAGAAGCCTGTAGGGGCGACCCGGCGGGTCGTCCCTACAGGCTTTAGATAAACCCACTAATGATTAGTTTATCACTATAAATATTACTTGTATTTTTGAGAATACTAACCTATAATTTCTTTCTATATCATGAGGTATTGAATGGCAGATAAGTTAATCATTGATATATTGTGGCTTGTATTTTGTTCCGTTTTAGTTTTCATGATGCAGGCAGGTTTTGGCTGTCTGGAGTCCGGGTTAACGAGAGCTAAAAACAGTACTAACGTAGCCATCAAGAATCTCACAGATTTCGCTGTCGCCTCTGCCATATTCTGGATATTTGGTTTTGGATTGATGTTTGGCCCAACAGAAGGGGGCTGGATTGGAACATCCAATTTTCTATTGCCTCTTGATAAGGATCCTAGGCAAGTTGTCTTTTTTCTATTTGAAGTGATGTTTTGTAGTACAGCCGTAACGATTATTTCAGGGGCTGTGGCTGAAAGAATACGTTTTTCAAGCTACATTATTGTTGCAGTGGTCGTTTCAGCTATCACCTATCCGGTATTTGGTCATTGGGCATGGAATGGCATAGACACAGGAGTTTTTACCGGATGGTTGGGCTCTTTAGGCTTCAGGGATTTTGCCGGTTCCACAGCGGTTCATAGTGTGGCTGGATGGGTGGCCCTGGCTGTTCTTGTCATTATTGGCTCTCGTGAAGGGCGATTTCCCCCAAACCAAAAACCCCAAAAGATTCGTGGACACAACATCCCGCTCTCAGTCTTGGGAGTGTTTCTCCTATGGATCGGGTGGATGGGCTTTAACGGTGGAAGCAACCTTGCTCTGGACAACAGGGTGATCATTATCCTTGTGAATACCTTATTGGCAGGCGTATCAGGGCTTTTAGTTACTCTTATGGTAGGCTGGTACTTAAAACGTCACGCTTACGTTGACTTAGTCATCAACGGGTCTTTAGCTGGATTAGTGGCCATCACGGCCTCCAGTCATGCTGTATCGGCTGGCTCTGCCGTTCTCATCGGAGGAATCGGCGGCCTGGTCATGCTAGGCGTGGACACCCTCCTGGAACGATTCCGTGTGGATGATGCTGTCGGGGCCATACCGGTCCACCTGGGTGCTGGTGTGTGGGGAACATTGGCTGTCGCTCTTTTTAGCGACTACAAGATCCTTAAATCACAACTTACTTTCTTACAACAACTTGAAGTCCAGACTCTTGGGATTATTGTCTGCTTCTTCTGGGCTTTTGCCCTTCCCTACGTCTTATTTCGTATAATGAATCGCTACTTTCCCTTACGAGTCACCCCTGAGAATGAATACCTGGGGCTTAATATCTCTGAACACGGGGCTAGTACCGAGTTAAATGATTTATTCAGAGAGATGGATCATCAGGCAAAAAGTGGAGACCTGAGTCTGAGAGTCGAAATGGAGCCTTTTACAGAGGTGGGTCAAATTGCTCACAGGTATAACCAGGTGATGGACTCCCTGGAAGACATAGTCAGTCACAATGACCTTATATTAAATTCAGCCGGTGAAGGGATTTACGGTATAGATCTAAAAGGTCATGCGACTTTTGTGAATACCGCCATGATCCACATGATTGGCTGGACAAAAGAAGAACTCCTTGGAAAGACCTTACACCCTGTTCTACACCATTCAAAAGCAGACGGAAAGTTTTATTCTATGGACGAGTGTCCTATGCATGCTGTCCTTAAGGATGGCACAACTCATCATAAAGATGATGAAGTCTTTTGGAAAAAGGACGGTAGTTACTTTCCTGTAGAGTATTTATGCACACCTATTATCAAGAATGGCAGGCTGATTGGGGCCGTCGTCATCTTTCAGGATCTCACCAAGCGTAAGGAAGGCGAAAAGAGACTGAGAGAATCCCAGGAACATTATGCCTCCCTCGTAGATTCCATTCACGGGATTGTGTGGGAGGCGAATGCGGAGACTTTTCAATTTACTTTTGTGAGTAGGTTTGCCGAACGGTTATTGGGCTATCCTGTCAGACAATGGTGTGATGAGCCAAGCTTCTGGAAAGATCATATTCACCCGGATGACAGGGAGTGGGTGGTTCAATTTTGTGTGTCTGCAACAGCAGATAAAAAGGCTCATATCTTTGAATATCGGATGATAGCTCGTGACGGGCGAACGGTATGGCTCAAGGATG
>CAJXGR010000386.1 GCA_913053665.1 uncultured Spirochaetia bacterium | reverse complement strand
ACTCGTTGCCGCCAATCCTGATGGAATTGGATACCACCATACCCCCCAGAGAGATAACGCTGACTTCAGTAGTTCCCCCACCAATATCAACGACCATATGCCCCTCTGGTTCCTGGATCGGGATATTGGCGCCTATAGCTGCTGCCAATGATTCTTCTACCAGATAGACCTCACGGGCGCCTGCCTGCTCCGCTGACTCCTGGACAGCCCGTTTCTCCACTTCCGTGATCCCTGAAGGTATACCAATCACAACCCTGGGGCTTACCAATAGTTTACGATTGTGGACTTTCTTGATGAAATAACGTATCATCTCTTCCACAATGTCAAAATCAGCAATCACTCCATCTCGCATGGGTCGGATAGCCATAATCTCTTTTGGGGTTCGGCCCAACATACGCTTAGCCCCAGCTCCCACCTCCAATACCTTCCGAGTTCCCGCGTGAACCGCGACAACACTTGGCTCCCTGAGTACAATCCCACTGCCTTTCACGTGAATGAGCGTGTTCGCTGTACCTAGATCGATCCCCATATCATTGGAAAATAAACCAAACAACTTATCAAATATCATAAATGTCTCTCATCGCCTCTTTTTGCGGGATTTACGAGATGGCTTTTTAAACTTTTGCTCATATCGAACTAACTTCCTCCACGCCTTTGAGTGCTTTTTATTTAATTGAACCGCTTTCCTCCAGTACTTGATGGCCTTAGCATTTTGCTTTTTAGCTTCATAAACCAGTCCAAGGCGATAGTAGCTGTCTGCTGGAGGTGATGAGTACAGCTTCTGGGCCTTCTTTATATATCGAATCGATTGGTTATATTCCTTTCTAAGGAGATAAATGCTGGATATCCTAAAGTAGGATTTCTCCAGAAGAATAGTATCCTTCTCTTTGTTAATAACAATCTCAAGCTCCTCAAGGGCTTTTTCATAGATCCCCAAGTCTTTGTAGGCCAGACCCAAATAATAATGATAAATGACAACAGCATCTTTTTCTTTAACAGCTTTATTAAGATAGCTTATAGTCCTGTCTGACTCATTCAGTTGATAAGAAACTAAACCCAATAAACCATAAAGAGAAATGGAATAGGACTTGTTATCCATATGGATATGCAAACCGTTTTCCTGAACGTAATCAGTGACTTCCTGATCTTTTTGATCAAGTTCTACACTTCTTTCCAGATAATAGAGAGAATGCTCATATCCACGTCGCCCTATCAGAAAATAGGCCAATCCCATAAAGAAATATAGATCACTTTTAATGCCCTGGGACTGTCCATTCCCTAAGATCACGATCTTTTCAAAGGATGCAATAGATTTCTTTAACAAGTTACTTTCTTCTAGTACATCAAGATTCTTTTCCAAGGCAATCATTAAGTAGTATTTGCCTTGGGCTTTGAGTGCAAAAGGATCCTTAGGATTTTCTTTAAGTAAATCCTGGATGAGAATCTTAGTTGCCTGATATTCACTGGTCTCATGATTCTCTAAAGCCCTTTCTATCCTGGCCTCATCATTCCAAAAGAAGTTGCCTAGAAAGATGATTATGACAAGACCAATGACAGCAAGGAGTATGAAAACTTTCTTTTTATTATAAGGCGTCTTTTTTGGGTTAATAATCTTTAGATTATCCTTCTTATAACTTTTGATAGGATAAGAAGAAAGCATACTCCACATTCCAATTTACCTTTTAGGCCTATCGATACGGATGACCTTAGATTCTCGACGATAGAAATTGAAATATAAGTAATTTTATTCAATTGTCAACAGATAAATAACAGGCCTCTCACCCAAGAGGGTAAACCTTTTGCCTCTAGCTACTTATCTATTTTATCTGTCAAGATCCTTGAATCTTTATGGGTATTTCATTATATTGTAAGGCTTAAAGATGGAGACGGGAAAAAAAAGAGAAGAATTGCCGCAAAGCCTACAGAAAAAGAGAGAGAAGAGATATAATATGGGAAAGAACGGATGGGACATGGAGACCGTATGAAACAAACAGAACTTCCTAAAGTCGCCATTGTGGGACGACCCAATGTAGGTAAATCCTCCATCTATAACCGTATCATCAGGAAACGTGAGTCGATTATTGATCCCACACCAGGAGTCACCCGCGATCGTCACTACCATCCTGTTCAGTTCAATGAATTTAACTTCTTACTCATTGACACGGGTGGAATCACTATCGATGAAGGGGATTCCTTCTCTGAACTCATAAAAATACAGAGTGAGATTGCCATCGCAGAGGCCGACCTCATACTTTTTGTTGTTGAAGTCAGCGGGTTGACAGAAGATGATTATAAAATCGCTGATCTGTTAAGGAAATCGGGGAAAGAACTCCTCCTGATCGTGAATAAATGCGACAACCTCAAGTTGGAACAAGCCAGTGTGGATACCTATGAAGTCCAATTAGGTACTCCCTTCCCAATTTCCGCAAGTCACGGCCTTCATTTCCATGACCTGTTGGAGAAAATCTGTGAGAGAATACCCGTAATACCTATTGGAAGCGAACCTCAGAACATAATACATGTCGCCATTGTGGGAAAACCCAATGTGGGGAAGTCCACTCTCCTCAATCAAATCCTGGGTGAAGAAAGGAGTCTGGTGTCGGATGTTCCCGGAACCACTCGTGACACGATCCAGGAGACTGTCAGCTTTCTCAATTATGAGTTCCGATTTCTGGATACGGCCGGGATGAGACGTAAATCCAAGGTCACAGAGGATGTTGAGTATTATAGCGTGAATCGGGCCGTCAAGAGTATCGAAAAAAGCGATCTTGTGATTCATCTGATTGACTCGGTGGAAAACATATCCGAGCAGGATAAAAAGATTATGGGAGTCGCTATGGATCGTGGGAAAGGGATTATCATAGCCCTGAACAAATGGGATCTCATGGATCAGGACAGGGATTTTAAGGAATATATGGAATACGTACGCTTCAAGTTTGCGGCGGCCAATTATATACCTGTCACCAGTATATCCGCTGAAACAGGTCTTCGGGTGAAAAAACTCCTTAAAATGATCATTGAAATCTACACACAGTACAGCTTCCGGATAGGGACAAATGAGTTAAACCAACTCCTACAGATGGCTCAACAACGTTATGTTCCCCCCTCCCGCAAGGGAAGGCTTAAAATCTATTACGGGACGCAGATTTCTACGTCTCCGCCCAAGTTTCTTTTATTTGTCAATAACAAAGACCTGGTGACCAAGAATTATAGAAACTACTTGACAAACCAACTCAGAACGGCTTTTGGATTTCATGGCGTTCCTATCTTCATTTACACACGTAAGAGCGAGTGAAACCCTTTAAAGCTAAATAACGTGAATGCGGGATGTAAGAATCTATCTGACAAAAGTTTAACCTGACAAATTAGCACCTGTCGAGCTAGGAAGCTCGACCTACAGGCAAATGGATTCTCTCTGAAAAAGCTTGTAG
>CAJXGR010000385.1 GCA_913053665.1 uncultured Spirochaetia bacterium | reverse complement strand
ATCTTTTACTTGTCGTATTGCCTCCAGCTAGCCCATCATTGCTTACCAAACCAAGCCCTCCAAGTACTCTCACTTTAAATCGCAACGGATCATTTTTCTTATCCTCAGCATAAAGGGAGAGGCTGATAAAGGTCGATAGAAGGATTATGATAATATATATTAGTCTTTTCATGGGCTCCTCAAAACGTTTAATAGACACCCTCTTTTTATCGATTTTTACGACTCATTTGATAAGAAGATCACAAAAAATCACGGGATGAATATAATATAATTATTTTGCCACGAATGGCCACGAAATAAACGGATGATAATAATTTGTGAAGGTGATCTTGTAAATAACTGAATGTCTTTCTCTGGTAGTGACAAACCAATAAGAGACGGGTTTATCCAATCGCTTGTAGGGGCAGGTTTTAAACCTGCCCCTACAAGCGATTATCACTACCTATTCTCTTATTCGTGACCATTCCTGTCATTCACGGCGAATATTCGTCCCACGCGAGAGTTGGAAAAAAGGATTTTACGATAGAATTATCTTGCTCCCCAGGATGAAATGATTATCTTTTCAAGAGAATCCATGGATGTATTTATGTTTGATCCTGTTCAACTCGAAATATATAAAAACTTGTTCACCGCCATCACGGATGAGATGGGGATCGTACTCCAGAAGAGTGCCTATTCCTCTAACATCAAGGAACGGCGGGACTTTTCCTGTGCCTTGTTTGACCAGAAAGGTGACTTGGTGATTCAAGCCGCTCATATCCCTGTCCACCTGGGTTCTATGCAATTGGCCGTCAAGGAGACTCTTAAGATAATGCCCCTGTATCCCAACGATATGGTCATGACCAACGATCCTTACACGGGTGGAACCCATTTACCTGATATTACTCTCATCACTCCCTTTTTTGAAGAGGGAAATCCCGATCCCCTGTTTTATTTGGCCAATCGAGCCCACCATGCCGACGTTGGGGGAATGACACCCGGCTCCATGCCTCTCTCCACCAGTATTTATCAAGAGGGATTACGGATTCCCCCTGTGAAGATCATGAAATATCGCCACGAAGACTCCGATCTTATGGGTTTATTTCTGGCTAATACAAGGAATCGGGAAGAGAGAGAGGGTGATATTAAGGCTCAAAAGGCGAGTCTGGAGGTGGGTAAGGACCGTATCAGGGAAATGATCGCGAAGTATGGCTCTAAGGAAGTCTTAAGCTACATGAAAGAACTACAAGACTATACAGAACGGATTATGAAGAAACAGATCTCAAAAATCCCTGATGGACTCTACACGTTTCAGGATTATATGGATGATGACGGGGTGAGTGACGACCCTGTAAAGATCGCTGTTCAGATAAGGATCACTGGAGATCAGGCTGTCGTTGACTTCTCTGAATCGGACGATGGCGTCGAAGGTTGCATCAATGCCAATCTTCCCATTGTCACGTCGGCTGTGTTTTACGTGTTTCGCTCAATAATCGAGGGATCCATACCTTCCAATGCTGGGCTTATGCGACCCATACGGATTATTACGAAAAGAGGCTCCCTGGTCCATGCAGAGTTTCCCAGTGCCATTGCTGGAGGGAACGTAGAAACTTCTCAACGCCTTGTCGATGTTCTTTATGGGGCGCTATCCCAAGTTCTGAAGGATCAAATACCAGCCGCCAGTCAGGGAACCATGAACAATCTAACCCTCGGAGGTTACGACCCTTTTCGGAAAAGAGAGTTTTCCTACTATGAGACCATTGGTGGGGGAATGGGTGCAAGACCCGGCAAACCAGGACTTCACGCCATCCAAAGTCACATGACAAACACTCTGAATACGCCCATTGAAGCCCTTGAAACGACTTTTCCACTGGAAGTTATAAAATACGCTATCCGTAAAGACTCGGGTGGCAAAGGGAAATATCATGGAGGCGATGGGATTATCCGTGAGATCAAGGTTTTAACAAAGTCTCGCGGCAGCATTCTGTCTGAGAGAAGAACCCATCGTCCATACGGCCTTCACGGAGGAGAGGATGGGATGTCGGGTGAGAATTATCTGATCAGAAAAGGCGTTAAAACAAAACTGCCGTCTAAAACCAATCTTGAACTCCAGGCCGGTGATATTATCAGCATTCACACACCCGGAGGCGGGGGCTACGGCAAGGCATAAATCATATCAATCATTTAAGTTGAGAGTCCATAGAGGAACTGTAATAGGTCACCTTTCACCATGTAGGCTAATCCATTAGCTTATAGCAAAATGGGAGCTTAAATAAGAATCATAGAGCTTAGCACTAAAAATATACCATGAATATAACTATCAGATATAGCGACAATAGATCAATATCCTGATTATGATAAATTGAACATAAACATTCCCACTGTAATTTGCGGCACTTATAATTCATGAAATAACATAGTGTTATATTAGATTCTTAAAGGTGACCTATTACATATTTAGAATAAATCCCGATTTTAAGAGAGCTGTTTTGCTTCTATTCCCTATTTCGAATCATCTTTTCTGATTTTGACTTTTTTTTCTTGCTTTTTGTTCAAATTGCCTTAGCTTTTACTTATGAAAAAGCAAGTCAAATTACTTCAATCTACGTTTGTTAAAGTTCTGCTTTGTTCACTCGTGGTTTTTGCTATATCCTGTAGTAAATCACAAGAGGGCAAAAATACAATAAATAAAAAGAAGCTTCAACATCAGCCCGTTCAAGGGGAAAAGTTAGATCATAGCAAATCTTTAACGTCCATGGCGATTAAAGGCGTTCCTAAGATTACTGGAAAACCTGTCATTGTAACGCCTCACAACCTACTTGATTGGCCACAAGATTTTCCACAAGCTATCCCTTATCTTACAGAACCAACTGCAAATCGTTTAAATGATTTTCATGGTGTAATTGGAGGATGTGATGTGGGATTGTCAACGGCAGGTAATTATCATATGGCTTTGCGTGAGATGTGGCAGGTCTATTTAAAGGAATATGTTGCAGATTTAGGTATTAAAACCTGGTTTTATACAACAAGTCCTCCAATTTCACCTAAACAAATTCTAAACAACATTGTGCAGTTTGGTAACCTAGAGGTACATTGCAAACCGCAAGTTGCTGTTGGCCCTAATAAATTAATGAAAAAACTAATTGCTCTAGGTATGACAGAAGGAGATCCTGTGCCTATTATTAAGAACTACGGGAATCTGATTTTTGTAAAAAAAGGAAATCCGAAAAATATAAAAAGCGTATGGGACCTTGGTCGTAAGGATGTAACACTGGTAACTCCAAATCCCATAATGGAACCTGGTTCTTTTGGTAACTTTTCTGGATCGATTTACAATATTGCTAAGAACGATCCAAATCCACCTGCAGGTATGACGGCAGAAAAGCTTTTTAACGCTATTTTCAATTCTGATCAGTCAGATTGTAACCATACAACGAAAAAATGTAAGTGGGT
>CAJXGR010000384.1 GCA_913053665.1 uncultured Spirochaetia bacterium | reverse complement strand
TCTTGCCGCAGCCAATACCCTGAGCGATAGCAAGCTTTGGATTGAGAAAGTCAAGCTCGCCACAACTCCCGCACTGGACAAAGCAACTATTGAAGCCCGTTCAGACGCTATTGCCGACTTACAGGCATACTTGGATGAAGCTGGAAATGATGAGTATCTTCAACTAAAGATTGTTGGGGAATTAATGGAGTGGTAAAGGCAAGTTCTCCAAAAAAATTAATTTGACATTTTTTTTTAAAACAATAGAACCTTATATGATTGGTTTTGCCGCAGGAGTAGGATATCGCTATATTCTATGGGACTATATAACCCTCAGCTTTAGCGGAACTGGAGGACTTATATATATCAAACCTAAAGTCGAGCACACTCTTCCCATCATCCCGAACGGTGAATTCAGGTTTAGTGTGGGAGTGGCTTTTTGATGATGAGAAAATTAGTCGTTGCTGTCTTGGTTACAGTATTAGCTATAGGTTGGACAATAAATAAAGGTTATGCTGGTAACAAGAAGAACCTGGTGATTGAAGTCAACCAGATTAACTGGCTGGCTGGCGGTCTTGTGTCTATTTCAACGGACATTCAGATTAAAGAGAAGGGACATAATTTACATTTTGAGTTTATGCTTTATCATGACCCTTCATTGATAGGTAAGCTAGCAGGCTTTTCATCGAGGGGAAAATTCGGGATCAACGGCTATGGCGGCATGATAGGGTACAGAAGATTTAATGGTAAAACAGGAATGGATGGATGGTTTTATGGGGGAGGACCTTATTTTGCTCTCCTTGGCTCTGACTCTTTTTATGCTGACAAAGGAGAGCCTCTTTGGCTTGGTTTTGCCGTAGGAGGGGGGTATCGCTATATTCTGTGGGATTATATAACTTTTAGTTTTAGTGGAACGGTAGGACTTGTATATAACAAGCCTAAAGTGGAACACACCCTTCCAATACTTCCTTGGGGAGACTTCAGGCTTAGTGTGGGAGTGGCTTTTTGATGATGAAGCGATTTATCAGTATTGTCTATTAAATTGTAATACCCCTCACCCTAACCCTCTCCCAGAGGGAGAGGGAACAAGAATCTCCATTTGAATAGGACCTACCCAGCTTTTTTTAAAGAAAAAAATAATACAGTGTGTTGAAAGAGGGTCGTGTCTCCCGACTTTTAGAAAAATCATTTAATGAAGGAGTCAAAAATGGCGATCATCTTAGAAGGATCTGATTTCTCACCCGTTATGTGGGGAAAAATCGGAAACTATCAGATCCGAAGAACCAGGCTGGGAAAAATGTCAATCCTAAAGCATGTTATACCCTTTGATCCCAATACCCTTGCCCAGCAAAGGCATCGTGAATCTTTCCGAGAGGCCCGTATCCGATGGAAAGCCTTTGAAAAACTTGGCAATCTCAAATACTGGCAATCCCAAGCAAAGCTTCATAGATTTCGTATGCCTCATAACGCTTTTACATCTTCTTTTGTGATGGCTTATAAAGAAAAGCTAATTGAGTTAGGAAATCACACTTCGGCGATCAACTTTGTTAAAAATACCCTCAACCCGATCACTTATAAAGTATCTCAATCTAGACTGGATAAGGAATCAAAGAACAAACAAAAGATTAAGAATGTCTTTGCCCATCGCCAATCAAGTGATTACAAAACAAAGCTTTACGCAAGTCTTAGATATCTTAAAGATAAAGGTTGGCTTACTGAAACAAAACATGGATTAGTCCCTTATATTGACGCTACGTTGGAAACAAGTCTTAAAGAGATGGGACTGATTCCCCTCGTTGGAGGCTTTGGGACTGGGACGTTTGGAACAAGAACGTATGGCTAAAATATTATAATCTCAAGCATCCACTTAATTGAATACCCAGGCGGTTTATTATGAATTATACAGCAGCACGTAATTTATTTCAAGAGGCCCAAGAACTTATTGATCACAAAAAGTATTTAGATGGGTTAAATATATTAGTGAAAATATCCTCTGCTTTCTTATACTACAAAAACCCTCCCTTCAGAAAACGAGAAATCACTCATCTGGCTGAAATCTGTTGTCGCACCCTTAAACAGAAGAATCCTCGGCATAAAGAAGCTCAGGTAGGGTATGGGGTCATCCTTAGAAACGAAGGAAAACTCAGTGAGAGCATTGAGGTTTTTGACGATGTATTAGCCCATGAAATCCATAGAGAAGCCCTTCTCGAAAAGGCTTGCACCTATGAACTCATGGGAGACAATCCCGGGGCATTGAATCTCTTGCTCATGGGATTAAAAGCCTTTCCTTTTGAGAAAATGATATTGAACAATTTAGCCACCCTTTACGAAGCCCAGGAAGACTGGAACCTAGCCCTCAACTATTATAACTTAGCCATTGAAGTGGATCAAGAGGGAGGAGTGAGTCATTACAATAAAGGAAGGCTACTTTTTTCCCTGGAACAGTATAAACTGGCAATGCATCACTTTGAAATGGCTTTAGGACTCTATGATGCCAAAGACTTCAGGGTGATCGATGTCCATATCTTTTTGGCGGATACCCATTTTCAACTGAAACACTATCAAGAGGCCGAAAAGCTTTACCTAAACATCATTGAGCTATTCCCAAGACGTGGAGAAGGGTATCAAAGCATCTCTGACTTTTATTACAAAATTGCCAAGAAGTCCGAAGCCTTGAACTACATCAATAAAGCCATCGAATTGTCCTTCCCCGAAATGGACTGCTACTATAAAAAAGCTTACTATTTGAAAGATCTTAATCAATCGGGTGAAGCCTTATCCACCCTTTTTGAGGCCCTCAATTACTTTCCAAATGAAGTAAAACTCTTTGATCTCATGGCTGAGATTTATATTTCTCAGGGCAACTATCCAGCAGCCATTCGTACGCTACACCAGAGAAATGATATAGAAGCCGATGAGGAAACCTTTTATCTATTAGCAGAGAGCTATTTTAATCTGGATCAATATTCTGATGCCCTTGTCTGGATCAATCGTTTTATAGAGATCGAAAAAGATTATGCCGAAGCCTATATATTGAGGGCTAAAATCAATTCTGTCACGGGGTATTACCGCTTAGCCCTGGATGATCTCTATGACGCCTTCGATCTTGATAATGAAGATTTATATCTTCAGGAAAGTGATCTCTACTACTTTGATCGTTTAGGTGAAATAGAAGAATATCAACAGTTTTTGAGGAAAGTGAAAGGATAAACATTTAACTTTCCTTTATTATTCAATATCTATATATTTATGATACAAACCCAAAAGACGCCTGATCGGATATATTAGGTGCGCTATCGTAAGGATTTAATTATCCAGGTGGACTCATGAAATCAGCTTATCTTATCATTATTTTCAGCCTTTTTGCTAGCTCGTTGGTTTTTGGACTTTCAGCCAAAGAATACAATGCGAAAGGACTTCAGGCAATTCGTAAAGGACAGCTTAACTCTGCTGTTAA
>CAJXGR010000383.1 GCA_913053665.1 uncultured Spirochaetia bacterium | reverse complement strand
CCACCTAAATCACTCCATCGTAACCAATTACCTTCCACTCCCATATAGATTCCTCTCCATTGAACAAGATACATTTTTAGTTGATGGCTGATGAGTCCATTATTATCTGCCTGGATGGGAACATACTCACCTTTTTTTAATATATATCCAGCCCATTCATCTGTGATAGGGCTATACCAATAGTATTCCGGGATTTTTAATTTATATTCATAGATAAGTTTTTTTTCATATTTATCAATTCGAGCTGTACTCTCTGAGATCAATTCCACAACAACATCAGGGACTTTTTTTTCTTGCCAGACCACCCAGGATTTTCTGAGCCCAGGTTCTACATCAAGAGCTACAAAGAAATCAGGCCCTTTAAAGTCTTCTGTTTTCACCTGATGAGCACTGTAGTAAACAAACATATTCCCTCCCACATAAACCCTTTCGCCATCATAATGATTCTTAAGAATATCCATAAGAAGTTGTAGCTGGAGGACATGTTTTTCGGTTTCCATGGGCTCATTATCACTATATGGCAAGTCATCTTCTGTGAGGGACAACTCTATATTATTTAATGGTTTAGTGAATATGCTCATATCGATTTCCTTTAAGAGCTTATTTTAGCAATTTCACTATCTCTTAGATAACAGCCGTCACAAGCAGTTATCTCATGAGATAAGCCCGATTTATGATGCTCGCGAATCTCATTGAGTTCCTTGGACTGCCAGGCTTCTTGAATGGACATATCATTGATATTTCCTAATTTAAGCGAGCCATCATCGTCATGATTACAGGGCAGGATAGCTCCATCCCACCAAAGAGCCATTCTCTGCCAGATCTGTGGGCAAGCCCAGGCAAACTGGATATTTTTATGTTTTGAGTTCATCTCCTTGAAGTCTAGATAAGCCACTTCATCTGCGTAATGACTCCAAAATGCCTTGTAATCAGCAAAAATAGGCTTTATCTCTTCCAACATAACGGTCTGAATACGTATTTTGGGGTGTTTGACCCCTAACTTTTCCTTAAGGTTGTTCAGGTTTTCGATGTTTTTTAGGAACTTTTCAAACTTCCCACCCACCCTGTGTTTTTCATAGACTTCCTTTGTAAAGCCTTCTGTAGAAATGGATATACGATCAAGTCCTGCATCAATTAACTTCCTAGCCATCTCATCCTTTAGAAGTAAAGCATTTGTGTTAAAATAGACATCAATGAGTCCCTTTTTTTTGGCATAGTCCACAAACTTATGAATCTCTTTATGGAGCAGTGGTTCACCTCTTATGTTAAACTTGATCCCATAGAGATTTTTGTCAGCCCCCTCATCCACCACCTTTTTCACCCGATCAAAAGAGATATATCCTCTATCAATCAGATCTCCCCGATAGGTTGTGGCACAAAAAGGACATTTTAAATTGCAAACGCTGGTCACTTCTATGTCAATAAATAAAGGAAATTCACCCACATGAAAGTCTTTAGGCCATTTTTTCCATTTTTCTCTATACTCCACAAAACGTCCATCCGTCTTATTGAAAAGGTTTTCCCCCTTCGCATGATGGAAGTTGGCATTGGCCTCTATAACTACATTTTTATTTGACATTCATATATCCTTAGCGATTCCTTTTTTACAGGATCGAGCCTAAGTTCTTTATTTCACAAAAACTCTCCAGCTTTTTGTAGATCAACGATTGTATCAATATCCAGCCAGGAGCCCTTAATATATTTAACAGCAATAGGATGACTTTTCACGATCTCGTTAAACAAGTGAGTTAAAGTCATGGTTTTAAAATCCCTTTCTCCATAAAGCTTTTCTAAAGCCTCTTTAACAATCTCAGAGCCTTTTTGACTTACTTTCCACAATCCGATAAACTCTCCAGCAATTCTATTGGGTTCAAGGGAGCTGGACATCGTGATGAACTGGACATCTCTTAAATACAGATTTCGGGAGTAGGGCTGTGACACGGATACAAAGTCCTTATCCTCACCTGCTTCATAGTCTGCATCCACTATAATGGTAATATCATTACTATCATTTAATAAGTCATTTAAAATATAACTCCTGAATATAATATCCCCATAACTAATCACTGTATTTTCTGTTAGTTTTTCTCTAGCCAGATAAAATGAATAGAGTTCTTTGGTCGTTTCATATAAGTCGTTATCAATTGTCTGGATATTACTTGCCGCAACTTTATCCTTTGCAAAGCCCCTGACAACCATAATATCCTTAATACCAACCCGGTTAAAATCCTCTATTTGAATAGTTAACAATGATTTCTTATTAACCTTTAAAAGGGTTTTAGGGATTTCCCTGGTCAGCTCGCCTAAACTTCCTTGACTTGCTGCTAAAATAATACTATTGACTTTTTTATCCGATGTGGGGAGATACTTCTTTTCGGCTTCCTTCAACTCATCCGCACCTTGCAAACGGAATACTTCGCTGACTGAAACGACTTTATCTTCCACTTTAATAAGACTTTGTTCTTCAAAGATTTGTTTCGATGTTTTTTGCATCACATTAATAGAAGCTCTTAAATTGTGATTGGCCCAGATAATAAGACTAATTCCCAGGTCTTCAAACAGACTGGTAGGTGTAGAATAGTACTTAGTGGGGACGATGACAATTGGATGACGGTTAGCCCATTCTTTCATGAAGGCTTCAATGTCACTTGGGTTGTTTTTTTTGCTGTGAACAAGGATAGCGTCCGCTCCAGCCTTACGATATTCTTCAGCTCGCCTCAATGCTTCATTCAGTCCCCAGCCGGCAATAAAGGCCTCAATTCTGGCCACCACCATAAAGTCATCATCTGATTGAGTATCCTTTGCCGCTTTGATCTTACCGGAAAACTCGTCTATATCGGCAAGAGGTTGGGTTTCCCCACCAATAAAAGAATTGGTCTTGGGGAAGAGCTTGTCTTCTATACAGACCCCTGCCACATCTCTTTGTTCCAGTTTTTTAACCAGACGTCTCATGTTGTTAAAGTTGCCGTAGCCCGTATCTCCATCCAGTAATATGGGTATAGATGTTGCGTCACTCATAAACTCCAGGACTTCTAATACCTGAGTCCAGGATGCTTCATTGTTATCCCTGATCCCAAGAGCCGCCGAAATCGACAATCCGCTACCCCAGATCCCCTTAAATCCTGTTTCTTCCACTATTTTGGCGGATAAGCCATTGTGGGCTTCCAGGATAAACTCCAGTTCATTGGAATGGATCATATTCTTGAGTTGTGTTGTTTTTTTCATCATTTTAATATAACTAGTTTCAGTAATACGTGTGATTAAATCCGTAAAAATATCAGGGCAATTTCATTCTTCCCTAGCTCTCTAACGTGAGTTAGATAGGCTAATTGATTATTTTTAATATACTTACATTTCTCTTCTTAAGACAGGGTTTTCTTTCTTTTCTTGTTCCCTCTCCCTCTCCCTTTGGGAGAGGGTTAGGGTGAGGGGTCTTATTCTTTA
>CAJXGR010000382.1 GCA_913053665.1 uncultured Spirochaetia bacterium | reverse complement strand
CTTCGCATAAGACATTTACTTTGGCATCATGTTCTATCAGTAATTTACAAATCTTTAATTGACCAAACCTTGCAGCTACAAAAAGTGGTGTTTTTGTTCCATATTGTAGTGGAGGGTTGATAATAGCGCCTCTACCAATAAGATAACGGCATATATTAATATCTCCCCCATTAGCAGCCATATTCAAAGCGTAGGACTGATGATCATCTGGATCATTTATATTAGCCCCGTGAGATACAAGATATTTAACTATATGAAAATGTTTATAATAGCAGGCATTATCAAGGGGAGTGTATTCTGAATAGTACGCATCATCCATGTCTTGGAGATAGCTGTCTCTTAAATTAACATCAGCTCCTTGTGTGACTAATAGCTTCACAATTTTTATGTCCCCAAGTTGTGTAGCCAGACAGAGGGGTCTTTGTCCCCTTTCCTTTAAGCCATTAACATGAGCCCCTTTTTTTAATAAGCTAAGAATCATATTTTTGTCTCTATTCTTTACAGCTTTCATTAACCCATCATGGAGATCACCCCAAACACTTGACACTAAAAACATTAAGATAATTAATACAAACCATCTTTTCATACCATTCTCCTTGTCGATCACTGAATAGGTCTTTCATAGCAGGTTTCATCGTTTCTATTTACAATATCCTGATCCCTGTTTTTATAATCTCATAGGCAAAGGGACTTTGTTCATCGAACCTGGCTTCATCAAAGGGATGAGGCTCAATTCTCACATCAAATTCCCGGCGATAAGTCATGAGTCTGAGTTGCTCATCAAAAGAATCCCCTAAATCCTCCAGGACTATGGAGATATCAATATCACTATCTTCATGATAGGAGCCTTTTGCGTAGGAGCCGAATAATATAGCCTGTTTTATGACATAGTGTTTCTCTTCAATCAAAAACTGGATATATTCTTTGATCAACTGGATAGCTTTTCTTTGATCCATGCTCTGAACTCCAGTATTTTTATCGATAGCGATAATTGCCTGTAGGGGTAGGTTTAAAACCTACCCCTACAGGCAATTGGAGAAACTCGTCACTTACAGTTTATCACTACCTTTTTATCAACTCTTTATTCATCATAACTTATTTCATTATCGTAATTTCCATAGTCTTGCAACATCTATTAACCTTTTATTTAACGGGAATCCTTCGGATGAAAGTAGCCATAAACCTTTTCAGCCGTGGGCTGATCCACTTTATCCACCTCACAGAGTTCTTCTACACTGGCTTTCTTGATGTCATCAATGGTCTTAAAGTGTTTGAGTAAGGCTTTTCGCCTCACTTTACCCACCCCCTTCACCTCATCCAGCTGGGAGTGGATCATACTTTTATCACGAAGCTTCCTGTGGAAGCTGTTCCCAAAGCGATGGGCCTCATCTCTCACCTCCTGGAGCAGTCTCAACGCCACGGAGTTTCTGGGAAGGACTAATGGATCAGGATTTTTTGGGTAGAAAATCTCCTCTTCCCGCTTAGCCAAGCCGATCACCGGGATAGATAGATTCAAGGCGTCCAAAACCTCCTTCGCCCCATTGACCTGACCTTTACCCCCATCAATCAGGATAAGATCAGGGAGAGCCAGGGATTCGTTGATCAATTTCTGATACCGCCTGCCCACAACCTCTTTAAGGCTCCCCACATCGTTGGGGCCTTCAACAGACTTGATTTTAAAATGCCTGTAGGACTTCTTATCAGCTATCCCATCCTTAAAGGAGACCATCGCCGCTACTGAATGCTGTCCCAGTATGTTGGCAATATCAAAGCCTTCGATACGCCGTGGTTCAGCCGTGAGTTTAAGGACTTTCTTCAGCTCCGTTAACACAAGCTCCTTCTCAGTCATCCTTTGCTCCTCCAGATAGCCAAAACGGGCATTCTGAGAGGCCAATTGAACCCAGTCTATCTTTCGTCCAACCTTTGGGACAGTGATCTTAACCCTGGACCCTTTCAGTCGACTTAAGTACTTTTGAAGCAAATCCTTTTCCAGTGGCTCAACGGGCAAGATGACCTCTCCGGGAATCTCGTGATGATCACTGTAGTAGTTTTTTAAAGCGTCTCCCATCACTGTTTCAGGACTGAAGTTCTTTACAATTTCCTTCTCCTTGATAATGAAAAACCTCTTCCCAAGGAGCTTTCCCTCACGAATGAATAAGAGTGTGAGACCAATCACCCTGTCTCCCTGGTAAAGACCCATGACGTCCAGGTCAATATCTTCTGTGGAGTAGACTCTTTGGGTTTCATGGATACCTTTCACTGCCTCAATCTGACTTTTAAACTTAGCCGCCACCTCAAACCTTAACTCCTTGGAAGCCTGGGCCATTTCACCCGTCAGATATTTTAGTAATTTGCTGTACTTGCCGCTCAAAAACAGTATAACCTGGTCGATGTACTCTCGATAACTTTCAGGAGTGATTTTATCGATACAACATCCGTCACATCGCTTTATGAAATAGTCCAGACACGGCTCAAGAGTTCTTTTGGAGGGTAGTTCCAGGTCACAGGATCGTATGGGAAAGAGTTGCTGGATGAGCTTAAGATTACGATAGACCAAACCAACGTTTGGGTACGGCCCAAAATATCGTCCCCCGTCTCTTTTAAACGTCCTGGTCTTGAAAACCCGTGGGAAAGGCTCATTGACCGTCACCTTGATGAAGGGATAGCTTTTATTATCCTTAAGATTGATATTATACTTTGGCTTCTTTTCCTTTATGAGATTACATTCCAGGATCAACGCTTCCATCTCTCCAGCGGTCACAATGTAATCCACCTTTGTGATATGCTTCACAAGCAGTTGAGTCTTTGGGTCTTTCGTACTTTGAGAGAAGTATGAGGCCACCCGTTTCTTCAGGTTTTTTGCCTTCCCCACATAAATGATCTCATCTTTTAGATCTTTCATCAGGTAGACGCCGGGATTTGGGGGGATGTTTTTTAAATCCATAAAAACTTGTATTCTCTTTATTTTTTATGATAGAAGGTGTTGACAAATTTACTGAACATAACTGAATGCTTCAAGATAAATATATAAAATAGAACGAGAGGATGCTGTGGATCACTATTTAATATGGTTCAACCTGAAATCTGGTTGTTCAGCCTATGAATTCCTTAATGACATGAATCAATACCTGGATCACCTTAAAGAAGACCTGCCGATGGAAGGCTATCAGTTATGGCGTCGGAAGCTGGGATTTGGGCCGGAGGAAATTGGTGAGTTCCAGTTGGACATTCAGTTTAAGGGAATGAAGGAATTGGATAAAGTCTTCCACAAGGTTATTGAGGGGATTCATGAAGACAATGAAACGGAAGCCCTCCATAGAAGGGTCTATAGCAAAGTGACAAACTTTAAGACAGGTCTCTATCGGGATTTCCCCGATGAAAGCGGATCCTTGATTCAGTGAAACACAAGCCATCTTCCTAGTGTCCCATCAATGCTGATTTGATGAATTCATTTGATGTGTAGGGGCGGGGTAAC
>CAJXGR010000381.1 GCA_913053665.1 uncultured Spirochaetia bacterium | reverse complement strand
CCCTCTCCAAGACAGATAGCATCAGCATTCATATCTACATCGTCTATCACCTCAGGAGCAAAAGTTGGATGAGCCCCCCCCCAACAGGATAGGGATATCCTCATGCTGTCTTTTAATATCTGTTATTACTTCTCTTAGCTCGGGGTATACATTGGACATCATACTCACAGCTATAAGTTGTGGCTCAACTTCTCGTACTGTTCTCAAATAATCTTTATTCTGCTGAGTCACATAAGACTTCCAGTTTCTTTGCTTGGCAATAGCTGATAATTGCATGATTCCCATCGGTTCACCAGCTATAGTAATTGTATTGGTTAAAAAAAGAACTTTCATATTGGTTCCCTTTATTTTATTTTGATAATACTTATCGCGTTCTAAAACTGATTTACCAAGAGGAGAACACGACAAAGAAATCTCTAACCTTCTCTTTACGATAAGACATTGATTTAACGTTAAACTCATTTTAGTATATCTTAACGTTCAAACTGGTTATTGATTACTCTATTTTAACATTGTAAATATAATAAAGATGAGCAAAAGATTACAATTTATTATTCAAGAACCTTTCTGGAATTTATAACCTATTGTCTATTTAAGAAATGAAATTGGGAGAACCCCCAAGATTTTGATCTCCCGATGTCGTAATTTCAGGACAACGGATTTAAGTTCTTGCCCTACTTTGTCTGATCATGAAATAGAAAAGAATACCCAAAAATATTATCATACTACTCTGTACCATGTAAGGAATTGGTGGAAACAAAAAAGGAATCCAACCGTATCGCCCCATACTTGGAAGAGCTGAAATAATGGGATCAATCTCTTTTCCAATAAACCTTATTGAGCCATAACCCCACCATATCTGAGAATAGAACAAGCCTAAGGCCATGATTATCCAATAAAAGTAGGGTCTCAACTTTAGATTCTCAAGGGCTTTCACTGTAAAGATGGCCAATATTGGAAAACTATGAACCGAGTGTCTTGATTCAGTGTTCAGACTGAATAATATACTAAATAAAAAGAAGAATATGAGGCCAACTCCATACTGATGAGTGATTTGAGAAATGGATCTCCAGAGTAACACTGTTAAAATCAGTAGAGGCCCATAAAATTGCACATGGTCTATAAAATAACCAAAAGGTTTGACCAGACTTCGATCCACAAGAACCTGTTCGAAAAAGTCAAATAATGCAAATCCTCCTGGGTGACTTATATAGATAATAAATACTTTAATAGTTATAAATGTAATCCCACTCAATAGGATACTTTTTCTGTATGAGTAGAGGATAGACCAGCTATTCTTAAGGAAATACTCATGTCTGAATAGTTCTTTGCTGGAGAAAGAGATGTATAACAAAGTTGATAAGCCACTCAGTACCAAGTTGAGATTCAACTCTTTGCTTTGGCCTAGTGTAAGTTTAATTATATCCAGAAAGATAAGGCCACAAATAAGTGCCACAGGAATAGTAAGTAATTTAAAACTTGGTATGACTTGTTTGAGTGGATATTTAAGCCTTGGGAAAGCCATTAAGATAAGCCCAGCATACATGAGGGGTGCCCAGCAAAATGTCCCAATCACTGTGGTGATCCACAAAGCCAAGGTTTTGTTTTTAATATAAAAGTATACCAGCAGTGTAATTATGGTATAACCCATAATATCTGTGAGTATTGAAACACTCATGTAATATTTCATTATCCCATAATTAAAAAAGATAGCCACAAAAAGGAGCCATCTGCCCCGTGAGGAAATGTTCAGATGATTTGAGATGAAGTAACATGTATAAGAAGCCATAATGATGAATAACAAGTCCAATATTTCAAAGAATAAGTGGATGTTTGCGATACTCAGAGGTTGATCTAACAGCTTTAGACTATATAAAACAATACCGACAGGCAATATCTTATGTATTCGCTCACTCGTAATTTTGCCTTTATTCAGTATGTTTTCATGGTTCTGAATCCAGGAAACGTAAACAGCTGGATCACTACCGGTAGTTGAAGGTTTTTCTGTTATAATGAGATGGCTTAAAATTAGTATAAGTAAAATGAATGCCATCAAATGGCTTGAATACTTTAAAGTCTTATTTTCCATTCAGTTACTTTTTACCCTTCTTTTCGTTCCTTTGATCACTGGGTTCTTTGTTTAGTCTAGGGCGATCAAACAGAACACCCAATTCTGCTACAAAAGGCTGGATTTCATTGATAGCTTTCTTGAGTCTTGTTTTTATCCTTTCTTTCTGATCTTCAGGCATTTGGTTGATTTCTCGCACAAGTAGATCAAGAGCATTTAAGCTTTGGTTTATTACTTTTGCCGGAATACTTTGTAAGAAATAGACGGAAGCAGCACCCACTATAAATAAAACTATTAATAACTTCGATGAAAATAACAACAAATCGTTGATCCATTTTTGAGTCGTATTACTATGAGGTTTAATAATTTTATCTTGACAATCCAATTCAATCATCCTCTGAAAATACTTATCAATTTCCAGTTCTAAATTACTGTAAGCTTGATCCAAACTTTTATGTTCAGCGGAAAGTGCAAGTTCAGGGGCTATGAGGATATATTTATCTCTCTTTTTTTTGATCAGAACCTCATATTGTAACTCTTTTAAAGAATCATTCATTTCCATAGATAACACCTTCAATAATAAATAGGGCTTTAACTGTCAGCAGGTTTACTAAATACAAATTTGATCTCTTCAAAACCACCCACCCAAAAACACCAAATACGACTACAAAGATATGGGCTAAGATTAGCCAGAAAAGTAATAAGTTTATTAATGAACTTTGAGACATAAAAAATAATAGGATTAGATACAACTTGTCTTTTTAATTCAAACTGAGTCATCCAGGAAAGTCTCATATCGACCAAATCAAAATTAATTCCATAGTAACCCCCACTGAACCGATGATCATAATAATATGGGAAGGTAACATCAAATCCTCTTGCATGCTGAGAATGAGAAAATCCTCTGCTAAAATGAGGCACTTCAATTATTAAGAGACCATTAGGTTTAAGGATTCTGTGTAATTCTTTCATAATATCAAATGGATTATTTAGATGTTCAAGTACATGAGACATATTGATTTCGTCAAACTCTTCATCCTCAAATCTTTTGTATCCTTCTAAGTTGTTAAGATCTAATACAATATCAGGATTCACACGATCTTCAAAATCAACATTCACATAACCTTCTTTCTTAAACAAGCCACATCCTAGATTCAATTTATTCAATCATTTCATCCTTAGTTAGCGTGAGTTTGGGTTATTGTTAAAATAACTTGCATTTAGTGTTTCTCTCAATTTTACCCAACAAATAAAACCAAGAAAACCTATTCTAATCACCTAAATATACTTCATGTGGATAATTTTTGTAAAGAATATAAAAAAATATTGGGAAAATAACAATGTTTGCCGGAAGGCGAAAAAAACATGAGGAGTGAGAAATACCTTCCCTTAAAAGGAAACAGTCGTATGGGGAATTAAT
>CAJXGR010000380.1 GCA_913053665.1 uncultured Spirochaetia bacterium | reverse complement strand
AAAAAAACCTTAATCCTTGGGATTAAATGGAGGTACTCAGCTTTTATTTCGTCCCAAAGCAATTTTGAACTAGCACGCGCCTTATTTTGCCTCAAAGCAATTTTGACCTAGGACGACCCTTTTCGCTTCTTTTTCCGTTTACGGATTTTCTCTAGTTTCTTTGCTAAAGCTATTAATTTTTTCATTATTATGGAACCATGTACATCCGCTGTTCTATAACCTAGATCAACAAGTTTATAACGATTTTTAACTCTTTTAATATAAAAAAAACCAACGCCAACAGCGTCTTCACCATCATCTACTGTAACTTGATATAAGATATAAGGCTTAAGTTTTTTCGCCTTTATATATTCATTAAAACCATCAGGTACTTCTCCATAAACAAAATGAATTAGTTTTGCATCACCTTTAACACTCCAATTAATACTCCAATACCTTGTACGATCAGGATAGGAATCTATTTCAATGAGAACTGTAGCACTAGATTCATTCCTACTTATAACAAATGTTGGTCTAAATGGATCTCCTTCAACACCTACATCATATCTGTGTAGGCCATGACAACTATGACAATTACCTAACAACATCAAGATTGTGATTAAGTTTATGGTAATAAAAATATACCTAGTCATGGTTTTATCCTTGTTTTATATTCTCAAAATTTGGCTTTGTTCGGCCAGTACCTGGTCTAGGATCCATAATTTCCACCGCTCTTTTCATTCTTTTCGATTTTTTATCCGATCCACTTAGTTTGTTCTTTTTGAATTTTGCTGCATCTTCTATATCAGTATCCCAAAGACGTTTTGAATGCGGTATATACCCGTCATCCAAGGCTTCTTGGTACAATTCCACAATTGTAGCCTGAGATTCCATAGAATATTCTTTAAATGGTGTATCAATAGGCAGATTCATAAACGAATAATATGAATTGTCATAGGCAGTATTCCAGTCGCCAGTCAGAATCCCCTCTAGAAGCCACAAGACTATACCAATAGGGTTCCAGCTTATTAGCTGCCACCCAACCCATCTTAATGTTGTATTCATCCCATTCTGATCCTGCCAGATATGAGTCATTTCATGCATAAACGTTTTTCTATTCCATAACTTACCAGGTAATAACCAATTAGAGAAATCGAATGCATAATCCCTATCCTTAAATAGAATTTCACCACCTAGTACAAGAGGCCCTATTATATTCCCTGAACTTATTTTTACTTTGTTATAATCAATTGAATCGCCAAATACAGTTCGAGCCAGTGGTTCTTCACCACCTTGTAAATCGCGAGTAATACGTCCATCTGGGTCAATATATCGTACTGGATTCTGATAGGTATAGGCGTATAAATTGAGGTTAGGAGCATGCAAAACCCCATAATTCGGTTTACCATCCAAATACGTAACTAGGATAGGATCAGGGGACTGCCAGACGCTTGTCCTTGGATCATAATATCTCGCCCCATGGTATATGAGCCCAGTTTCTTGATCAAGCTCCTTGGAAGTGAAGAGATACTGTGGTTTAAGGCCATTATAGACGGTGTCCTTGCGTTCGGAGACCCAGGACTCCCCAAAAGGCATGTATTCCACATGTTCGTACAAGTCCCCCTTTTCGTCGGTCACGTAATTGGTCGAGCCAAGATGATCGGGATGGTAATAGAACTCTACTTTTTTAGCATTCCCCGTGACATTTCTGTAGTTCATCCTGCTGACAATCCGTGTAGACCCGGCAAAGATGTGCTTGGTGGGGATTGTTCCGTTGTGATCGGTGTAGAACTGGTTGACGTAATTGGTCCATCCGTTGGGTCCACGTTTGACTCGTCGTTGTCCGGCATGATCGTATTTGTAGGAGTAGACCTGATCGACCCCGCCGGCTCCTGAGGAGGGTCCACCGGAGCCGCCTGTTACGGCACCTCTGTCTTTAATGAACTGGACCCTGTTTTCTTCATCCCAAACGATAGTCCGGCGTATGTTCCCACTTTTATCGGCCCAATGCTGCTGATTGCCGCTGTAGTCCACGTTAATTACTCAGCTTTTTATTGGAATCGAAGTAAGTTACGTTCATGGACCCATAATCCATAAGACGTTCTTCTCTGACTTTAAAGCGGTTTTTCATGTTGTAGTAAACCCTTAAGGTCATGCGATTATTATTATAACGCTCTCTGCAAAACACGACTCGCCCAGAGCGCTTCAGACGAATAAAAACCACCTTCCAGTAGTTGGGTGGAAGATTCTTCTGTGATTCTAGCAAGTCATTGTCATTAAATCGATTGCTGTTTTTTTCATAAGCCTTGATTTTATATAGTTTGGTCATCGTATTTTTTCCCGTTTTTTGCATGTGGATATAGAATTCCACCGTGTCCTTAATAAACTGATTCCACTTCGATCTCGACTGATTCAAAGGTCGGAGTGACCGCCCGTATTTAAATTGATTCCTTTTACTTTCAAGATCCAGGGGGCCTGTCAGTCTTGATCGAATCTCTTCTTGATCGGATAGATGGTCACTGACAGAGTAAATCTCCACCATTTCATCATAAGAGTATTGGTCACCCTCACTATTGGAGCCGTTACAAGCCCATGACACCATGAGAATAAGAAATATAAGGTTTTTTGGGTTGAGCATTCTGATGAAATCCCGACCTAATCCATAAGTTATTAGTTTATCACTCCCTAAAAAATAATACAAACGAGTCCATTGTGAACCTTTTATCCTTAAATCCCCAACAAAAAGAGGCTGTTCTCCATAACAGCGGTTCCCTCATGATTTTAGCCGGTGCCGGGAGTGGTAAAACCCGAGTGATCACTCAAAAGATAGCTTATCTCATCCAGGAAAAGAAAGTGAACCCCCTAAATATTCTTGGGGTGACCTTCACAAACAAGTCGGCCCATGAGATGAAAGCTCGTCTCATGAAGACTTTAGGCAGAGGTCAGCTAAGGGGGATCATCCTGTCGACCTTTCATTCCCTATGCGTGCGTATTCTTAGGGCAGATGGTCTTCTCATTAACTACCAGCCCAGATTTAGCATCTATGGAACAGGGGATCAGATTTCCTTGATCAAGCAAATCCTTTTAGACTCAAACTGTTCCCTCGATGAGGTGGACCCCGATCACATCCTGTCTCTGATCAGTAGGGCGAAAAACCAGCTCCTCCTACCGGAGCATTTGGCTGACACAATGGCTGGCGATGGATTCAATCAACTCTTTCTAAAGGTCTATAAAGCCTATCAAAAGCGTTTATTCGCCCATCAGGCCATGGATTTTGACGACCTGCTCCTGAATACGGTTTTACTCCTCACGGGTCATGAAGAAATACGTGGCAAGTATCAGAAACGTTTTAGATATATCCTTGTGGATGAGTATCAGGACAGCAATTTCGCCCAGTTTCAATTGATTAAACTCCTATCGCAAGGGTCTTCCAGAATCACGGTGGTGGGAGACGATGATCAGTCCATCTACCGCTGGCGTGGCGCCGACATCGGGAACATCCTGGACTTCGAGAAAGA
>CAJXGR010000379.1 GCA_913053665.1 uncultured Spirochaetia bacterium | reverse complement strand
AATGAAACTTAAAGCAGAGGTCTTCCCCACGTGAGTGGGGGTTAACCTTTAAGCCAACCCAATCAAAGACACAGGCCACTGTCTTCCCCACGTGAGTGGGGGTTAACCCAGACTAACAGCCTGTTATGAAAGCAAAGTTTTGTCTTCCCCACGTGAGTGGGGGTTAACCCAAATCGGAGAAGATGGGTGTAAAGGAGTTTTTGTCTTCCCCACGTGAGTGGGGGTTAACCCTTGACTTTTATATCATATATATTATATTTATGGTCTTCCCCACGTGAGTGGGGGTTAACCTCAAAGCAGACGAATTATCTATATTATACGCTGGTCTTCCCCACGTGAGTGGGGGTTAACCCATATCTTCCTTAGTTACAAAGTATTTATTGAGGTCTTCCCCACGTGAGTGGGGGTTAACCCAGATATAGTTAGCCAGCGTCGCTTCGGCTAAAAAAGCAGGGCTATTTAATTCTTCTCTAACCCTTTATTATTCTAGCTAATGTAGCCAGACAAACGCTGGTTTGCTTTCCTTAAAATACTGGTAGAACAGCGTCTGTCTGTTCAGTTCCTAATTAAAATAAACAATTATCAGGAGAATTAAATAGCCCTAACTAAAAAAGTTTGATTGAATAAGGATGTATAGAACTACTGATTCAATAAATGAAGGATTTCCTGAAGGTCGTTGAGAATCCTTGTTTTGTCTTTGTGGGAAAAGGAATTGTGATTTGTGCCTTTTGGGGACGTTTTGGGTGGACTTGGCTTAGAGTAGGTGGGACTATCATTACGGACTTTCCTGTGGCCTAATTCTTCTCTCAACTGGATCTTGGCCCCTGAGATGGTGAACTTTTCCTCATAGAGAAGGGTTTTAATCCGCTCAATGACTTCAATATCGTTGAGGTGGTATTTTCTGTATTTCCTTTGTCCTTTCACCAGCTTCTGTGGATCCAATTCGTCGAACTCCTTTTCCCAAAAGCGAATCACATGCTCTTTGAGGTCAACGATTTCACTCACCTCACCAATCGTATAATAATCCTTTTTCTTGTGAGCCATATTACTTCATCCTTTGAATCAAGGTCTTTAAGTGTATGATTTCGTCTTTTAAATGATTCGGATTCTCTAAACGGCTCATTAAATCGTGATCTAAATAAAAAAGGGCAAAATGGATCGAAAAAGTAAGTAAGTCCTGATAGGCTTCTAAAACCGTTTTATTGGATAGAAAGTAGTTTAAATTAAGTTTAGCCTTGGAGTAAGGGATGGTTTTCTCAAATATATCCTTCTCTTTGACAAGCTCCAGACGTTCCAGGTGAGAGATTCGATTTAAAGACTCTTCAAAAGCGTAATTATCATAAAGATGAATGGAAATCTCATAGAAGCTGTGGGCCAAATCCTTCAATATCATAAACAAAGGATCATTTCCGTCATGGATTCCCTTCTCGATGGACTCCTCATATTGGGTGAAACTCACTTTCCCGATCACACCTTCTCCCGTCCTCCGCTTTTCCCACCGTCCACCGTCCACCGTAAACCGTCCACCGCCTCTCATCATGTCATTCAGTAATTTAAACTCCTCCTGAACCTTTTGAAACAGGCCATCATAAGAGTAGGGTATGATTTTCTCTTGAAGGATCTTCTTCTCAGTGGTCACCAGGGAGACTTTCCCCTGACTAAATCCCTTAAATACCCTGAAATATTCCTTTAACAGCATTAACGTAAAGAAGGCCAAATCATCAATTCCCTCTTTCACACTAATTGTTGACCTCTCATCCGCCTCCTCGGTGAGAGGGTCCAATGAGGAAAACTTTAGTAGGAAAGCAGAATCATGGTTTCGCCCATTCCCCAGGACTTTTTGAGTAACAAAATCCATGTACTGATCTTCTTTTTCCTTCTTGGAGAGGATTTGTTCATGGTTCCAGACGTATTGACGAATCCTTCCCAAAATCTCCTCTGATGCCATATAGCGTTTCTGCTTGATGAGAGGAGGATTCTCCGTGTGAATCACGTCTTTAAGGCGGCAAAACCTTTTGATCTCCTCCATATGCATCGATAGTAAAATCTGAGAGAGAGAGGGTTTCAGGGTATCCTCACTGATGACTTTCTTTATATCCTCCACAATGTCGTTGATCCTTAGGCCGTAGAGGGAGTGACCGCTTAAACCTTTTTTCACTCCTTCAATCAGCAAGTCATGATAGCTGTCCTTTTGGATGACAGTAAAAAACTCCTTCTGGATGAGAATAAGATCGTCTTGATGAAAGTCCTGGAGGAACTCCTTATAATAGTGATCACAGAAGTCATAGAAGGCCAGGATGAGATTATATTCCTCTTTGCTTAGTTCAACCCAACTTTTTTCGATAAGATCATGGAGGGGGTCCAGGAGCTTTTGAATGAGACCTTGTATCTTGGTGAGTGAGACAGCTACTTTGGGATCGGGTGTGAAAGAAAGGCGGGTGTACCTGGGGATTAACGTCCCTGTTTTCCTCCCAAATCGGGCAATCTTTCTGTATTGGAAAAGAAAGTATGAGATAAAACTGCTTTTGCTCAGCTTTTCAGCGGGTGGCTCAATGTTTGGGAGTGGATGTTTATGAGCTTTCCTTGCCTGGTTCTCTTTTTTTTGCTTGTCCTGGAGTTGCTTGCGAGTTATAGCAGCCTGATCGATCTTCCTGATCTCTCTGAGCTTTGTCTCATCCGGGATGTCCTGCTTCAGGATATATTCTACTTCTCGTCTAGCCCAGGCCCCCCGCTTTTCTTTTAAGATTCTTCCAAGAGTAAGGTAGGTTTTGGCACTTTTCAGTAATTGATCTTTATTCTTTTGAGTGTTCACAATCCCATCCTGATTGTCTGTTTCATTAGACCAAACAAATTATGACTTGTCAGTATAATCACTTCCAGAGCCTGGGTCACCCAGCCCCCAAGACTCACATTTCAAAATCGCTTGAGTGTAACAGTTTAAATATACTGAAAAACAGGAAATAAGTGTCTAAAAAACAGATATTTATTGTGTTATCGACCCATAAAAACTATCTCTTGAACATTCAGATAACTTCCAGCGTGGAGCCAATGATCGACAGGTGTATTTAACTGTCTGTAGGGATTCAATATGGAAACTGTTGAATTGAGGGTTTTAGAGTCATAAAATACTCAATTGCTAGGTAGGGGTGAACCCACATGTTTATCCTTCCACAAGGACAGACACGTGGGTCTTCCCAATCCAAAGGGCTATGCAGGCACCATAAGGGTGGATACCACCTGTCCGTACGGGTTCAACATGTTGAACCCGTACGGACAGGTGATGGAAAGGCGAACACGTGGGTTCACCCCTACAACATGCTGTTAAGGATAGTCCTAGAGAAGGGTTCGACAAGCTCACTATAACAATTCATAATTCGTATGATATAATTTGATCTTTTATGTTTTTTTTTAGTATCTTTTAATAACATAACGTGAGTTCGAGATAAGTTAAAATGGCTAACTCTCGGTCGGACTGGAAAGTCCGACCTACAGGCTTTTTCA
>CAJXGR010000378.1 GCA_913053665.1 uncultured Spirochaetia bacterium | reverse complement strand
TGTGGAAGGGTGAACACGTGGGTTCACCCCTAATAGCAATTTAGTATTTTATGCCCTGAAAAGCTCAATTCAACAGTTTCCGACGGGTCGCCCCTACAACGACTGGCTAATGCGACAGATTCGTGGGTTCACCCCTAGAAATACATGCACTAAAGGATATAAGGTAAATATAAACGTTGAATAGGATAAACACCCCTTTAGATCAGCTTTTAGACGGTATAAAACTCCTCATCTTTGACATAGACGGTGTCTTGGTGGATGTAAGAAGCTCTTACCGGCTAGCCATCAAGAAAACAGTCGAATATTATTATCAGAAGGAGGTTTACCCCGATGAAATCCAGGAACTTAAGAATGAGAGCGGGTTCAATAACGACTGGGACCTCACAGAGGAGCTTCTAAAACGAAAAAACATAAGTCTCCCCAGAGAAACAGTTATCGACACCTTCCAATCATACTATTGGGGATCTAAAGGGGATGGACTCATCCAGTCTGAGGCATGGCTGATGGATACGGATTTAATAGAAACCCTTTCCAGGCAGTATAAATTAAGCATATTTACGGGGCGTCCCAGGATGGAAGCTGAGTTTGTATTAAAGAAAAACCAAGTGATCCAGCATTTCCACCCTATCATCGCTATGGAGGATGTGAGCCAGGGGAAACCTAATCCAGAAGGGATTATCAGCATTTGTCAATCTCTCAACATAAACCCGTATCACTCCGTATATTTTGGAGATACCTTTGATGACGTACGGACCGCTGTAACAGGCAATTCAATAGCCATCGCCGTTATCCCCCCTGGTGGGAACAATGATCTCATCGCTCAGTATCTTGACTTAGGGGCTAAGACTGTCTTAAAGAGTATCAATGACATAAAAAGCGGGGTCTAAAAGAGTTAATTGAAGAGGTCGTCAAAAGCCTTTTTAGAAGGTTTCTTTGGGGTTTGGGGAATGGATTGTCGAAAGTTAAAATAGTCGCAGAAATTGCCTTTTTCTTTATCCAGAACTCGTTCAGCCTGTGTTTCGTGGCATTCATTATAACTGGATTCATCATAAAACTGACAGTTCAAACAGCAATGGACGTCTCGATCACAGTTCTCACAGCTTTCCGTCCTGCTCGGTTTACTATCGCTTTTCCACTCAGTCTTACAATGATAACAAGCTTTCATATCCTTTACTCATAATAAACATCTAGACCGCTTTGCCCTACTTCTTTTTCCAGGGCTGCCTTTAAAACCGTGACAAGATCTTTTTCTTCCTCCCCTTGAGCGTTTTCATCTAAAATCCTGAGGTTATCAAAGGTAATAAAGAAGTCTTCGTCGCTTTCACCCTCTTTCAACAAGTGTTCTGATAAAAACTCCAGGAGTCCTTCATTGAACGGGCCAAGTTCTTCATTGTTTCGCATATTGTATAATTTCATATCAACCTATCCATGAGGTTTTTAGAGTTATGAAATGAGATTCACTTCTTTCATTAAGCCTTTCAAGCGATTCTGATTTTTATTGCTCATTTCGCAAAGGGGTAGACGAACTTCTGATTCACATCGACCCGCATACTTAAGAGCTTGTTTTACTGGAACAGGGTTTGGCTCAACAAATAATCCTTTCATCAGTTCGAAGTAGCGATAATTCATGTCCTGGGCTTTTTCTAAATCCCCTTTGCGGCAGTGGCTCACGAATTCGACAGTCTCACGGGGTAACAGATTGGCCAGCACAGAGATAACCCCTTTCCCTCCAATGCTGCAGAGGGGGAGGGTGAGAAGGTCGTCACCGGAGAGGAGATCAAAATGCTGAGTGCCTTTAATGATTGCCATGGCCTGCTCCATGCTACCAGCGGCTTCTTTGACCCCCACAATGTTTTTATGCTTTGAGAGGCGTATGATTGTTTCAGCCGTCATATTTATTGAGGTGCGTGATGGGATGTTGTACAAGACGATGGGTATGTCCACCTGATCGGCAACCTTTGAGTAGTGAAGGAAAAGACCTTCTTGATTGGGTTTATTGTAGTATGGAGTGGTCATCAGAACACCATTGGCTTTTACGCTTTTAGCGTGAGAGGTCAACTCAATGGCTTCTACCGTATTATTCGATCCTGTGCCGGCAATAACAGGGACTCGATTCTTCACGATCTCCACAGTAAAGCGTATGACTTCTTTGTGTTCTTCATGGGATAGGGTAGGGGACTCTCCGGTTGTTCCACAGGGTACAATCCCATCAATCCCCTCCGTTACCTGAAACTCAATCAGCTTTTCAAAAGCTTCATAATCGATTATCCCCTTCCTAAAAGGGGTTACAATAGCAACAATAGCTCCTTCAAACATAACAACTCTCTTCATACAATTTATCTGTCTTTATAGATGAAATATAATATTGTTTTCATCTTTATTAGTCAAGTAAAAGTCTAACGGGATGAAAAAATCTTTCACTGATTAGATCAATGAGCGATTCATGGTGTTCAATAAATCATTCTATCATTGAACCACAGGATTTAACTTATGAAATACGCGACATGGCTTCTTCTCTCCTTATTTTTATCAGCCTGTGCGGATGGCTTGAGCCAACCTTCATCCATAGACCTGGAGTCACCACAAACTCCCATGAGCCTTTACAACCAGATTCTATCCTATCGGGATCGTGATTTCATAGGCTATCGCCAGCTCATTAAAGGGTTAAAGGAAAAGCAGGTTATTTTCCTCGGTGAACAACACGATAGTTGGAAGACTCATGAATACCAGCTAAAGATCCTTTCATCTCTCTTCCATAGGGACAAGAGGATAGCTATTGCTATGGAGATGTTCGAGCGGGACGTTCAGCCCATATTGGATCAATACACAGAAGGAGACCTTGCTGAGTCAAGGTTTCTGAAGAAATCACGTCCCTGGCCCAACTATCAGTCAGATTATCGTCCTCTTGTTGAATTCGCCAGATATCACAAACTTCATGTCATCGCGATGAACACCCCCAGGCGGATAGCCCGAAATGTGGCTCAACAAGGACTTAAGGCTATTTTTAATTTAAGTCCCACGGAAAAGGATTATATAGCAAACGATGTGGATTACAAAGATTCAGCCTATGAAAGGTATTTTATGAACGCGATCCCCCATGGTCACCCTCATACTAAGACCGCTAAGTCCAAAACCTACAAAAAGATGATGAAACGCTTTGCCATGGCCTCAGCCCTAAAAGACGGGACTATGGCGGAATCCATCAGTTTTTTCCTCAAAGACCCGCAGCAAGCCAATCACAAGATCCTTAGTATCAATGGACGCTTCCATTCAGACTACGGTTTAGCGATTCCCAAAAGACTCAAATCCAGATACCCACGCGTGAGAATGACAATTATCACCTTCATTCCTATATCCAGGGGAGAGAAGATAAAACTAAAGAACTATCTGACTGAACCAAAGATCGCTGATTTCATCGTCTTCACAGACGATCAAAAGAGTTATCACTAACGGAATTGTCATCCACTACTGTCTCTATGGGTGACTCACCGGAAAGTGTTGTATTACCAC
>CAJXGR010000377.1 GCA_913053665.1 uncultured Spirochaetia bacterium | reverse complement strand
TTTCTCAGTTATCCTCTCTCCCAGCCATAAAAGAAACATGGTCCCTGTGGTTAACGTGAGGACAAATGTCAACATGAATCCCATAGATAAATCGTTGCCAGGAATGACAATTAGACCTTTACTAATCGCTGGCCCCAAGACCTGCTGTTTGAACAAGAATATCAAACCAATGGCTTGAACAAGGCAAAGGCCTAAGGTTCCATATTTTGTATAAAGTTCAATCTTCTTCTGACCGTAGCTTCCCTCTTTAGAAAGACGATCCAGTGAAGGAATCACAACTTTCAGGAGCTGCATAATGATGGATGAACTGATATACGGCATAATTCCTAAAGCGAAAAGGGAAAAACGCCCTAAAGCACCTCCAGAAAATAGATTGAGTAATGCTAATATACCTGTATTTGCCCCCCCATCCGAGGAACCAAATAAGTCTTTTAAGATCCCAGGATCAATTCCAGGAGTTGGAACCTGGGCTCCAATACGAAATACGGCTAAAATGAAGATCGTGAAAAGCAGACGATCTCTTAAATCCTTGATTGAGAATATATTTGCAATAATGTTAGCCATGTTTTATCCTTTTACCCCTAGACTCACCCTTTTATCATAAACATTATGACACATGAAAGAATTAGACAGCCTCAAAACTACCACCTGCTTTTTGAACTTTTTCTTGGGCTGATTTTGAGATACTATTTAATTTAATCGTCAGCTTTTTGGTTAACTCACCATTTCCAAGTAATTTAATCACCTTGGAGTTTTTTCGTACAAGCCCTTTTTCTTTTAAAAGAACCATATCAATCTCATCATCGTTTTCAAATAATTCAAGTCGATCGATATTAATAACATCCACCTGCTTTTTAAAGATATTGGTGAAACCACGTTTAGGAAGCCTTCTATAGATAGGCATCTGTCCACCTTCAAAACCCATATAAGGTAATCCACCTCCTGATCTGGACTTTTGTCCTTTCTGACCACGAGTGGAGGTCTTGCCATGACCACTCCCACAGCCTCGACCTACTCTTTTTCTCTTTTTGATAGACCCTTTACTGGGCCTTAGCGTAAAATCCATCCCTATATCCTTATTCTACAACTGTCACCAGGTGTTTGATTTTCTCAACCATACCCAAAATAGCTGGATTATTTTTATGAGTCACTACTTGGTTCATTTTTCTAAGTCCCAAAGCCTCAACGGTACGCTTTTGCTTTTTCGTTCGACCTATGGTACTTCTTGTCAACTTGATTTTAATTTCTTTCTTACTCACAACACCCTCTATTTAAAGATTTCCATAATCTTTTTGCCACGTTTTTTAGCTTCCACTTCCACGTTTTTAAGAGATCGAAGACCTTCAAAGGTCGCCTTCACAACGTTTAATGCATTACGACTTCCCAAAACTTTAGACAAGATGTTATGAACACCGGCAAACTCGAGAACTGTTCTCACCGGCCCACCCGCAATCAATCCGGTACCAGGAGCGGCAGGCTTCATCCACACTCGTCCCCTACTGAACTTACCAATGATCTCATGGGGGATTGTGTTGTTTTTAAGGGTGACTTTGATCATATTCTTTTTGGCATCTTCAATCCCTTTACCAATAGCATCAGGGACTTCATTGGCCTTGCCAAAGCCTATCCCAACATGCCCATTTTTATCACCAACCACCATCAGGGCACTGAAACTAAAACGACGTCCGCCTTTCACCACTTTTGCACAACGGTTCAGCTTCACCAGCTTTTCGCTTAAATTGAGGGTAGCGGGATTTATTTTTTCTTTCATAATTTTATCCTTTAAAACTGAAGACCACTTTCTCGGCAAGCATCTGCCAAGGCTTTTAGCCGACCATGATATTTATATCCATTGCGATCAAACACTAAAACCGAAACCTTTTTTTCTTTCGCCCTTTTTCCAAGAAGCTTTCCAACCTTAACGGCATTCTCAATGTTCGATAAACCACTTCCATTTTTACGGATCGTGCCGTCTAAAGTGGAAGCCGAGCAAATTGTTTTTTGCTGATCATCATCAATGATCTGAGCATAGATGTTTTTACAACTTTTAAATACGGTAAGACGAGGCCTGGCCGTTGTTCCTCTTAATTTATTTCGGATAGCCTTTTTCTTTCGTTCACGCCTTATTTTTTTATCTATTACCATAAAATAATCCTCTAATCATTACTTAGCCGATTTACCGGCTTTTGTTCTAATCACTTCTTCAGCGTATTTAATCCCTTTCTTTTTATAGGGTTCAGGAGGACGAATTCTACGAATCTGAGCCGCCGTTTCACCTATCAACTGTTTGTCAAACCCTGACAGAGTTAACTTAGTGTTATTATCTTCAACCTGACAGGTAATTCCTTTAGGCAACTTAAAGTCCACTGGATGAGAGTAGCCCACGGCGATATTAATAAGATCACCTTTAAGCTGAGCCTTATAACCCACCCCATTGAGTTCCAGTTTCCTGGTGTATCCTTCATGTACGCCTATAACCATGTTGTTTAAAAGACTCCGATAGAGTCCGTGTAAGGCTTTTAGGGTTTTGCTATCATTTTTTCGGGTGACCTTTATCGCCTGACCCTGAATGTCAAACTCTATTCCATCCCGAACATCCTGATGTAACTCACCTTTAGGTCCTTTCACCTTTAACATACGATCTTTAAAGGATACTTCCACTTTATCCGGCACTTTAATCTCTTTAAAACCAATTCTAGACATTATAACTCCTACCATATATGGCAGAGAACTTCTCCACCAACATTCCAGTCTTCTCTGGCACGCTTACCCGTGGTAATCCCTTTAGAAGTGGATACAATCACCACTCCAAGACCATTCAAGATTCTAGGGATATCCATCGCTTTATTATAGATCCGTCGACCTTGCTTGCTCACTCGTTTAATATCAGATATAACAGCTTCATTTGTGTCTGTATATTTCAGGAAAAGCCTGATATAATTAAAGGTATCTTTTTCAACTAATTTAAAGTTTTTGATAAACCCTTCATTCTTAAATATCTTGACCATCTCAAGTTTAACCTTTGAGAGAGGCACATCTACTTTATCATGACGGGCTTTAGAGCCATTTTTAATCATAGCTATCATATTAGCAATTGGGTCGTTACTCAAATCATACCTCCTACCAGCTTGACTTTGTGACGCCGGGGATCAAGCCTTCATTGGCCAGTTTTCTAAAACATATGCGACACATCTTGAACTTTCTTAAATAGCTTCTGGGCCTTCCGCAAATCAAACATCTATTGTAGGCCCGTGTTTTGTACTTTGGTTTCTTTTGCTGCTTGGATATAAGGGCTTTTCTAGCCATAAATACTTCTCCTCTTAGTTCCTAAAAGGCATCCCAAAATGCTTTAATAGAGATTTTGCCTCATCATCGCTCTTGGCCGATGTGACAAAAGTAATGTCCATACCCGTCAATCTGTCCACCTTATCGTAGTTGATTTCGGGGAATATTATTTGTTCTTTGATCCCAAGGGAATAATTACCCCGTCCATCAAAGGCCTTTCCAGATATGCCTCTAAAGTCTCG
>CAJXGR010000376.1 GCA_913053665.1 uncultured Spirochaetia bacterium | reverse complement strand
GTACTGAATATAAAGAGGCTTATCCAGATTATACTGCCTTCTAAACTCGTCAATACTCTCATAGGAGACTTCTTCCGACTTCTGAACAACATCTCCCCCCTGCTGCTCAAGACTATCCGCTGGATTCCCTGGCGCCAAACGGATGGTGATGAACGAGATCACCGTAATACCGATGAGCGTTGGGATGATGAGAAGTAGGCGTCTTAAGATATATTTGAACATGGTTTCAATGAATCCTTCTGCTAATTCTATTTATAGAAGCACGCTGATCTGATTGTATTGGGTCAATGAACCCAGGGATCATTCCTTTTCAGCCTGAATCTCTTCACGGGTCTGCAAAGCTTTTGGGATATACCATTCCGTCAGGTTATAACCTGGCCTTGACCGATAGAACTTGACATTACGAAAACGATTATTATAGACTCCTTTGCTCGGCCCAATGAAAAGGAAAAGATAGGGTTGTTCTTCATGTAAAATCTCATGGAAACGATGATGCAGCTTCCATCGCTCTTGATCATTCAGCGTACGACGGATTTTCACGATAATACGATCCGCTTCTTTATTGTCAAAGCCCACGTGATTGGAGCCTTTGTTCGCCCACATGGAGGAATGCCAGATCTGATAAGGATCTGACTCAATGGGTGTCCCCCATCCAAGGAGGCACATATCGAATTTCCGGTCTCTAAGATGCTCAATAAATACGGTCCATTCAAGCTGTGTGAGTTTCAGTTGAATCCCGACGCTTTGCAGCGCTTCAAAGAGAAAGGGTGTGATTTTTCTGGCGGTCGTTGAGGCTTGTGGGTAAAGGAGTTCAATGACCATGGGGACACCGTCTTTGTCCCGAAGACCATCCCCGTCACTATCAATCCATCCTGCCTCGTTGAGCAGATCAATCGCCTTCTTCCGATCAAAGAGATAGGGTTTCACATTATGATTATAAGCTGGGCCAAAAAAATACTGACTGCCGGTGACTATCTTTCCAAGGCCATAGAATACTTTCTCCAAAATCCTTTTTCGATCTAGTAAATGGGTGATCGCTTTTCTCACCCGTATATCCTTAAAATAAACCTTTTTCATGTTGTAGCCAATATATCCAAATCCCCCCACATAATAGAAGGTTTTCACATACTTGGCTTTAAATCCTTTTGATGCCGTGTTTTCCAAAAATTGTTCAGTGGTGAGACCGGGCATGAAGTTTACTTTCCCGTTTTTTAATGCGATGAAGGCTGAATCTGGGTTTTTAAGAAAGTGAAAGATGATTTTCTTGAGGTAGGGTTTATGAGATTCGTCAAAATAATCGTCATTACGGACGAGGGTGAGCTTTTCATTATGTTCCCAGCCCTTTTCCTGCTTACGATTGGAAAGAGACTTAGAGGGGCAGTAATAGGGTCCTGTTCCAATAGGCTCTTTATTCGCTTTGTGATCCTCAAAATAGCGAACCATCTCCTTTTGGGTGAATGTCTGACCCTTCTTTATATAAACATGTTTGGGTAAAATACTGAACCCACCGTAATTCTCAAGGGCCTTGAAGTACTGGGTGTCCACGTAAAACCTGACTGTATAGTTATCTATCTTCTTCCAGGCTTTTAGACTTTTGAAGTAATTACGTAAAAAGGTCATACGAGCAATATAAGGATTCTTGATCAGGTCCAGGGTAAAGAGAATATCATCAGCGTTAAAAGCCTTCCCATCATGCCATCGAACGTCTTTTCTCAAATGGAATGTAAAGATAACTCCTAAATCATAAACTCGTCTATATTTATCATTAGGATCATCACTCTCCTTGTATCTGAGTTGATCACCATCTATAACTTTCGTCTGATCTCCCACTTTGACAGAGAGCTTTATAACTTTCTTTTCGTCCTTATCCCACTGAATCTTGTCTTTCAGGATTTTGCCAATGAGATAGTTGTTGTCACCCTTCTCTTTAAACAGATTACCCTTTTTTTTGCCCTTCAGCCAGACCACGTCCTCCAATTCCCAACTCTTTGCAAGACTCGGTTCTAATTTAAAAGTCTCAGGATTTTGTTCCAGTAAGCTATTATAAATATGAGACGAAACCATTGACGTGACAGCTGAGTTGTCCAGGTAAGAGGTTAAGACCTTTGGCTCAGCGGCTAGGCGAATATCGAGAAACCCTCCTTTCACAGGGGGATCATAGCGATTTTTATCATTTATAAGGGTATTAAAGCCGTCCCTCAGGACTTTATTGTCATGTTGCTTCTCCCAGTTTTCCACCCGCTCTTTGAGGCCTTCAATATATCGGATTTCCTTTTTAATACTCGCTTTGACGACAGGATCCGGCTTCTTCAAGTCCTGATAATTAGATGGATTAAAGGTTTTGGAAGAATAGAAAACAATGGCGGCAAACAGGATCATGGCGATGGATTGTATGGCAGTCATAATGGCTTAAGTTACCCTTTTTTTATAGTATTTGCCTTGGGTCCAGGGCATCGCGGAGGCCATCCCCTATAAAGTTAATGCAGACCACTGTGATAGCAATTAGAACGCCGGGATAGACGAATAGAAAAGGAGCGTTGACGAAGTAGCCCAGTGAATTAGAAAGCATATTCCCCCAAGTCGGTGTGGATGAAGGAATACCCAGTCCAAGAAAGCCTAATACCGCTTCATACTGGATCACGGAACCTAAAGACAGGGTTGTTGAGATGATTACTGGGGTCAGTGAGTTGGGTACTAAGTGCTTCCATATAATCTGCCTGTGACTGGCCCCCAAGACCCTTGCGGCATCAATGAACTCCCTGTGTTTCAGGGAAAGGACCTCTCCTCGAACCAGTCGAGCCACACTCATCCAACTAAATAGGGCAATGATGGTGATGATCTTAAAGATCTTGCCCCACTCTTCCTCATCGATGAAGGCCAAACTCCAATCTCCTAGAGCTATTTTCTTGAACTCCACCTGGGATAGAATGATCAGCAAAGGAAGAACTGGGAGAGAAAGCATGGTATCCGTTATCCGCATGAGGAATGAGTCGATAATCCCTCCAAAATAGCCTGCTATAGAGCCAACCATAGTCCCTATGAAGGCGGCCGAGAAAGCCGCTATGAGACCAACCGAAAGAGAAATCCTGCCGCCATAGAACAGGCGAACGAAAACGTCGTATCCATTTTCATCTGTCCCCAAAAGGTGTTGGCTGGAGGACTCCTTAAAGATTTCCTTAATGTTAGCCTGATCCACTGGATGACTGCTTATCACAGGAATGACAATGGATAAAACACCAAGCCCCACAAGAACCCAAAGGCTTACCATAGCCAATCGGTGTTTCTTAAAACGCTTCCAGGCAATCTGACCGGGAGAAAGATGGGAATGACCTTTAGACTTATCAAACCGTCTTTTTTTTATGGACTTTAGCAGTGAGTGCACCCATCGCCTCTGTAACAGTGAGAATGATGATTTCCTGTTAATGTACTACATTTCAACGGGATTTTCAACGATTTTATTCTATAATCCTTATTCTGTTCTTTTTGTCCGTTAAGGGCTATTTAATTCTCTAGATATTGCTTATCACAACA
>CAJXGR010000375.1 GCA_913053665.1 uncultured Spirochaetia bacterium | reverse complement strand
TCCAACGGATGAATCAACCTCTAAGGATACAAATGAACTTGTAAACATAAAGGATCATGGAGAAGGACAAGAAAGTATGGATGAACCCCTGTCTTCTTCAGTAGCAAAGGCTTTTGAAGTGCAGGCAGACTTTAAATTAAGCCCCACTAACGAAAAACGAACTCAGACGATCTCAGTAAAATCAGCGATCCGAGGGGATCGAATGGGTCCTAGAAATATAATTAATGCTAACTCCCAAACTTATCAAGGTTTTAAAGACCAGGATGGGGGGCTTCTAAGTACAGACGCTAAATATAGGAAAAAACGGCGAAAGACAATCACAAAAGTTAAAGGTCTAAAAAATAAGCCTAAGAATGGTCTATCCCTTCAACCCTTAGTCTCAGGGAAAAGCCCGCGTAAAAAGTTAAAGGGTTTCACTCGTCAGCCCAAAAAAATCAAAGCCCCCACATTAAAAAGAAAAAAAGACGTAGACGATTTTCTTTTCTCAGGCAAGAAAAAAATGGCCTTTGAGAATGCTAAATTACGTGAAGATATTGCCATTTCTGAGCCTAAAAAAAAGAAAGACGATTTCTGATATTAAGCCCTTAATTTCTTACTTATTTTGACTTTAGACACGGACAGGATTTCCCCCGTCTCCACTCGAATCAGTTTGACAATCATCTCCAGCTTCTTGCGGCGACTGTATAAGTTGCTGATTATAAGAAGTTTAGCCCCAACAAGCTTACCGATTTTCACGGACTTTTTCTCATTGAATAGATCACTTCCTTGAATGGCCTGTTCTTTCAATATTTTATCCAGACTGGAACGGTCAATCAGTTTGAAGGCCCCGTTTCTTGAAGTCGAAAGGATAAGCTGTTCCGTATAATATTCCGCGTCGCCTTTTAGAGAGGACTTTTTAGAAGCTATAGGCAAAACGCTGGCCGGTGTCTTTGGATCTAACTGGATGGATGAGTAATCAATAAGCTGGTTCACTGCCATACTAAACAGTTCCTGAAGGGTATCTTTTTTACTTTGGTGACTGACTTTGTTGGCTAGAAAATACTCCTCGCCTCCTTTAATCGGTTTATCCGTAAGGTGGCTCAATTCTTGTTTGGTCAAGCGGATCACAAGGGTTTCCAGTTTAGAGACCTGATAATTCGCTCCAGTGTGGTGACTTACACTACCAGTTCTTCCTCCTTCGCTTTCACCCTTCTCTCCATAGTGGAGGAAAATATAATTGGCCGACGTATACTGAGCGATCTGTCTTAAAATGTACTCTCCATTTCTGCCCAGTCCACCCGTTCCAATGGTAAAGAGTTTGATGGCCTTTCTCTTGGCCTTTCTGGCGGCTTTTGCATAGGTAAAGGACTGACCATAGTCAAGGTGAGCCATTGCATCAGTGATGACATAGGCCAGTTTAACACTCCCTTCCCTCCACTCGATCTCAGTAAGTGCCTGTTTGAGTGCTTCCTGAAGGTCTTCAGGAGCATCTCCTCCTCCCTCAGCATTTACTTTATTCAGCTTTGATTTGAACTCATCCAGATTATCAGTGAGTGGAATAACTTTTGTACGATAGCTGTCACCTTTATCCCTGTACAGAACCATACCAAAGCGGACATCTGGTTTGGATGAGAAGTTCGTCACGTTCAGGTGGATGATGTCAATCGTTGCTTTCAGGCGGGCGATTTCCTCTCCCATGCTTCCCGTTGTGTCCAGGACAAAGACAATATCAAGGGCTACGTTAGCGATCTCCCCTCTGGATAGGCCAAAGCGAACGTTTATCTTTCTCTTGCCGTAGCGATCTATCGTAAATCGCTTTCTATGTTGCTGATAGGTGGCAGTCCCTCTAAAACGCCTGCTGGAATCCTTTGTATCCGATGGGAAAAAGAGAAAAGAACCGTCAGAGTATGTTCTGCCACTATAGACTTTATCGCCTTCATCGTTTCGTATCGTTATTTTACAGTTGGGGAGGGATTTACCGTTTCTGTCACGGACCTTGATTTGTATTCGCTCTACCACATTGAGTGGATAGTATTTATAAGGTTTGTAGGCTTTAAGATATTTAAGGAACAGGTTAAATTGCTTGTTGTCATTCTCAAAACCTGCCCTCAAGCCAGATCTTTGGGGTGTCTTATTTCTGTATCCATGTGGTGTTTTTGTCCTATCGGTACTATCATCGTCTTCGCCAAATCTTGAGACTCCATATTCTTTCTTACCCTTCGTTTTTCGTTTTTTCTTCGATTTATAGAGCTTATCCCTTCTATCACTGTATGTATCAAGGTTATACGGCTTTTCGCTCCTTGCACCGCCACCACAGCTATTTAGGGCAAATAAAGTAATCATTATAACTAAACTAATAGTCGTAAAACGGATCTTTTGTATCATGATTTTACCTCATAAACTAAATTACATTTCTTCCTGTTAAAATATAATGGATTTATTCTATAATTATAAAGAGAATATAAATAACTCATTTTGTAGGATTTTCATAATAAAATTGTATTTTAATGAATATTTTATAATTGAAAAAAAGAGTTGCAAAAAGAAACAGAGGATATCATATTTAAGAGTAAAACTGTATACTTAAAGGAGATATCCCCTATGTCTGAAAATAATATAAAAAGTATTTTTTTAAAAGGTAATATTGAATAAAATCGATATGTTTTTTGGATCCACGTTAGGTCCTAAGAAAACACTCAGGGAAAAGCCTAAAATCTATAGTGACAGTCTGATTTTTAGTCTTGCTGTCCTTAGAATCCTTTTGGGATTTGATACAGAGAGTCATTTCCTATGGGAGATCAGGAATCTCTGGCGAGATATATTTCCAAGAGTACCCTCTAATTCTGTATTTAACAGTCGATTAAGAGAACTCAACAGGAAAATGGAAATCATCAACTTTTATAACAAGCTTTTGGAGTTCTACAAAGAATTATTGGAGACCAGGGTTCGTATTATTGACTCTCAGCCAGTAATATTTAAGAAAGTCTCTCGGGCAAACACCATCAACAGCAGAATCTATGGTATGGCTGTTGGTTATTGTCCCAGTACAAAAGAATATTACTATGGTTATAAGCTTCATCTCTTGATTACAGAAGGAGGTTTTCCAGGCAGATTTATGTTAAGTCCCGCTAGCACGCATGATAATGAGATGGTAATGGATATGACCTATGGATTGAAGGATATTCAGCTCTTGGGAGATAAGGGATATATTGATCAGGAGGATAAAGAGAGGTTGAAGAGCTTGAGAAATATTGATAAGATAACGCCTTACAAGAAGAACATGAAAAAGACTTTAAGTGAAGAAGAAAAGGAGTTACTTAAGTTGAGAGGACAGGTTGAGAGAGATTTTTCAGCATTAGAAGTCTTGAATGTTAAGGTCTGTAAGGCAAAGTCAACTAGTGGAACCTTGACAAGACTTATGACTGGTATAGTTAGCTTGGTCCTTATTATGATAAGCAATTGGGAACTGGATCGCAACCTATCTGTGGCATTTTGTCCCCATTTCACTTAATTATAGAATTTGCATTCTATTTTACACATAGAAAATATGAATAAG
>CAJXGR010000374.1 GCA_913053665.1 uncultured Spirochaetia bacterium | reverse complement strand
TAGATATAAGCATTTTCGTACAATTTATAAAAACAATTAGACAAAAACGTAATATATACCAAAAGGTTTATGATTTGTCACCTATAGATGCATGGCCATGCGTCTATAGATGACTTGTTAACAAGATCATCCAGTCAATAATAATTGGGTCTTAAACAACGATTTCCCCTTAAAAAAAGGATTATGAATAGATTTATTCCTGTTTAAGGAAATGAAAAAAAGTATTGATTTTTTAGGTGAAAACAGTTAATCTTATTCTTTATCTCATAAGTTTGTGAGCCCATTGTTAAGTTACTCTAAACCTTTAAAGGATAGCCATATGGCGGAAGACACTATTGTAAATTCTCAGGCCACAGAGGATCAAAGCAAAGCCATCTCTCCCAATGCTATTATCACGACTCATTATCTCTTTAACTCCATTCCCCAGGAGCTTATCGATGATGATGTCTTGAAAATCATCCACCTGGACTGCTTTCATGGGGATGACCAGGTTGTCCAAAGCGCCCTGTCTCTCCTCAAGCGTCTGGGTACAGCCAATAGTTTTCAGTATCTCTTTGCCGTCATTAAGGACTACCCGGAAGAAAGACAGGTATGGGCGCTGGAAACCCTCTATGAGATAGGTAATCAGGAAGTTATTCCCCCCCTTTTAGACTACTTTAAAGTGAGCTTTGACGAAATCATTAAAAGCAAGATATTAAGAGTTTTAGCTCGGTTCGGAAAGGATAATCAGGAAATCAAAGAACTGGTTTTAGCCCACAGCAAAGAAGAACTGGACACTTCACCCCTCCGATTTGCTGCTATCGAGGCTCTTGGGGATATGCAAGAAGTAGACAGCCTTCAAAGTGTTGTGGAGTCTAAGAATGAGGAAATCATTGGTGCTGGAATCCGCTCTCTAAGCCAGGTCAATAACATTGAGTCCCTCCACCTGGTTAAACGCCTATGCACTCGGTTTAAAAGCTTTTCTACAGAGATTCAAGTGGAACTCATCAATACTTTAGTCAAGCTGGAAAACGATTACGTTCTTGAGCTTATTAAAACTGTCTTTCAGGAAGGGGAAGAAAAGCAAATTATAGAACTCTTTACTCTCATTGAAGAAAGCGACTATCTTAGAAGTTATCCCATCAGAACAACCAAAATGTATCTAAGAATGCCGGAATACAGGGATGAGTTTGAGGAAAAGATCATAACCAGCTTTGCAAACTACTATGACTCTTTCCCTGACGTGTCTAACAAAGTGTCCACCGAGATAGCTGAATCTATTGAGTCTTTGCTCAGAAGCTATTTTGCCAAGTTTAAGACCAACTATCAAAAGGAATATAAACCCAATATTGGTCTGAAAACCAAGATCGAACAGGACTTATTTTACACAAAAGAGTTTCTGGAAAAGCTGGCCGATGAAGAATTAGTTCGTTCTCTATCGGACTATCTCAAAAATGATCATTTCGACGCGAACAATCCTAAATATCAAAAGCTTAAGATCCGCATCGCCACGTCTGCTAAACGGCTTCAGGGGGACTATCTAGTCCATGTAAAGGCCTTGCTTGGGCTCCTGGAATCCAGTGATAAGCTTCAGAGAACACGAGTTTCAGCCTTTTTAAACACTGTGGATTTCAAGAAGAAAACCCACATCAACCGTCTACACAGACTCCTGTCTTTTATCAGCATCACAAAGAGTAAAAGGGGAATGGATCTATGCTACGAGATCTTTCGATGGGGATTACAGCTTCAGGACAACCGATTGATGGAAACCGCCATCCTTGCTCTGGGGCGAAGCGGTCATAAAGTACTGGTGAAAGAAGCCGAAAAAAACATCCTCCCCATGAATGACAGAAAGCTTAGGATGATCTGTATCACAGCTTTGGGAGAATTGAGACATAAAGATGGGGTACCGGTGATCACCAATTTCTTCGAAACCCATAGTTTTGATGAAGATATATATATTGCTACTATAGAGGCACTTAAAAAGATTGGGATTAAGAATAACCGCTCCATTCTTGAACTCTTATTAAAGATCGTGTTGACGGCTCCTTCGGATACGGTTAAATACAGTGCCAGTATGGCGTTTGCCGGATTAGCCAGCGATAAGATGATCCCTGCATTGGCCAAGTATAAAAACTCCAAGGTAGAAAAAGTCCGTGAACTCCTCCCACTCATGGTCGGCAAGCTTTATGAGAGCAATGACGGGAGTGGTAAAGAGATGACCCAAAACTTTTATTACTCCGTCCTTAAGGATCCCTGTCTCAATGTAAAGATCAACGCCTTATTGATGCTTCATCGCATGGGAGATGATTACTCCATCGAGGTTTTAAAAGATCTATTCCAAACCTCCGACCTGAGTGTTTTGTCTGACATTATCTTAAAGACCATTGAAATAGACTCATTAGATAAGATTTACTGGCTGACCCAACTTCTCCAGTCTGAGAATGACGAGATTCAGCGTTCCGTTTCCCTGTCTCTAACCTCTCTATTGGAGGGTGAGAGCAGGCACAAGAAGATTATTGCTGATTTAGTCAAGGACATACGCCTGAAACCCTTTAAGGATAAGGAAATTGATGAGATTGACTCCATTAAAGAAACCCAACTCGACCTTTCCAAGGCCCAGGAGAAGGAGAAGTTTCAATTTGCCCGTGAGAACACCAAGGAAATGACGATCCTCTTTATAGATATAACGGGCTACACCAAAAAAAGCTCTACTATGGAGCTTATGGAGATCATGAACTACCTAAAAACCTATGAGGAAATAGCGATCCCCATATTCAAGTCCCACTTTGGCACGGTGGTAAAGAAAATGGGAGATGGTCTTATGCTTTCTTTCCCACTGGCCGTGTATGGGGCTTTAGCCGCCATCCGTCTTCAGGAGAAGCTTAAAAACTACAATCGCTTCAAGCCAGAGAAGGAAAAAATCATCACACGAGTTGGCCTGAACACAGGATCTGTTGCTATCCAGGGGAAAGACCTCTTTGGAGACACCGTCAACGTAGCCTCCAGAATGGAAACGAAGGCAAGGCCCGGGGGTGTCTTGGTGTCTGAAAGCACTTATCATCAAGTTAAAAGCTATGTGAACTCGGAGGATATGGGTGGAATCCTGGTGAAGGGCAAGGATCAACCCATTCATAGTTTTCATATTCTATCCATATCCCCCACCCTCCCTGATGACATGGATCCTTTGGTGAGCGGCGACTCAGCGATAACAGGAACGGAACAAGCTGTTCAGACAGGCGCCAAGAGTGAGATTGAAAAGATAAAAACCCTTATTTCCCTTGGAAACGAGCAATATAGATCCCCTCTAAATAAGAAACTCTTATACAATTATCGGGTTTTGTATAAAACGATAGAGGATATTAAGGATCCGGGTGTCAAGGAAAGAATGACCACTCTTCTGGTCAATCAATGGCAGGACCTGAAAGCCAACCACCTGAAGTAATGATTAAGGAATCCCTTTTGGAGACTTCGCCGGAGAAAAGATACTTTGCTAGTGATAAACCAGTTACTGACGGATTTATCCAACTACCTGTAGAGACGCGATTAATCGCGTCTCTACAGGTA
>CAJXGR010000373.1 GCA_913053665.1 uncultured Spirochaetia bacterium | reverse complement strand
AAAAATATGGGCTTCATTTCTAATTTTAATTCTCAATTCTCTGACTCTTTTGATATAACCTACATTCCGCAGGTTGTGAACCCATAGTTGTGAATTTTTTTAAAGGTATAAAAAGGCACATATTTTACTGATAAAAAGAAGCAGGCACTTTCAGGAGATCAAGCACCTGCTTCTGTATTTTATTCAGTTCAGCCGGAAATATGTAAAAATCCTCACCTTGTACCACTTCATATCTCTCAATGCCTTTAAACAATCTAACTATATCAAAAGTAGTTGGATATTTACAGGGTTTTCCCTCAGGATAAATGGGAAGTGATTTAATCGACTTTTGTTTCATCGCAATCCTCAGTTGACGTTCAATAAGAGTTGCCACCATAAGTGCCATCACATTCATGTGCAGATACGCTATTACACGCTGTGGTTTCTTGAGAAACACCGGTGCAATTTGCTGGTATGTTTTCAACTGGGAATGACGTTTTTCTAAAAAAGGCTGGTACTTGTAAATTTCAAGTACCTCTTTTGCCTTATGATCCCTTAAGTTTGTAATCAGCGGAAATATTCCATCCGTTAGTGATTCTTGCTTTATGTTGTCTTCATTCATTTGGAAGGATATAGAAAAATATTCTTTTAATACGGATGCTCCGGATTCGTTGAGTTTAGGTCGTCCCACCTTTTTGTGATGTATTTCATGTTGGATATCCCTGTGAATATCGTAATTAATGAAATCATTACATTTATTCTGCTTGAGAATCAATGTGATATTCCTTTCAATATTCTCACGGGTCTTTAGATTGTATGTATTAAGCCGGGTTTGCAGGTCTCTAAGTGCATCAAGAGCTTTTTCAATATTCCGCCCTCTGGTCTCAGCATCCTGCTGAGCCTTTTGTGTGCTGAGAATCCAGAGCAAACGATATCCATTGGAGGTGGTATGGTTTCCTATGGCCAGGCAATAATGATCACGTTTTGACTTGGGCTTACGATTATTAGGCCTTGACAGCAGAAGTGTCCACTTTATTTTGCCTTTACGGACTTTATCGCGAAATGTTTTATCCTCTTTCCATGTTCTTGGCATTACGCTTACAAATCGACCACCACATGCTGTGATCTTACATAGATTGTCGTTAGTTGCCAGTTTGCAGTCAGCAACGTAGATGAAATCAGAGCGCTGCAGGAGTTTTCTTAATCGTTTATGGTTTGCCGGATGGAGACGGTCATCGCTTTGATTCCCATCGTAAATCTCATGTACAAGAGGCACAGCCCCATCTGCTGTAACCGACATGCCCAGAACCAATTGTTTAAGATCAGGCCGGTGATCCTTGTTAATGCCATATGTCATAACCTGTTGGGCGTGCCAGCTTTCATATCTACCTGAGAATGTAATGGTTGTTGTATCCTGATGTATCTGGCGACAATCAATTTCGAAAAGCTTGATCGCTCTAAGAGCCAGGCGAAAAAATATATCTTTGTGTCTGCCGGAATAAAAATTCTCCAGTGCCTTTCCAATACGATCGTCACTTATCAAAGAGGATTCGTATGTATCTAAATCCAGTCTTTCTTCATCTAAAGGCTTAAGCCAATCTGCAATCTCATACAGCGGTATAGGGGTTGTTAAGATATTATGGATTAAGACGGAAAGAGTTTTTTCCGTACTCAACTTCATCCGCTTGTCCTGTCTGACATATGAGCCGATAATCTCGTTAATTTTCAGTTTGTCCATAAAGAACTGAATGATCGGGTGAGCCCCGATCAGATATTTCTTATGCACAACATCTTTTTTTAATCCTTGCTGAATAATCATATTGACAAAGTTTAATCTTATACTTTATAATCTAATATAAAATATAAGAAATGTCAAAGTCAATAAAAAAAATAATCAAGAAAAAAGAAAAAATTCTGGAAATTGAAAAACAACGAAAAAGTCTTATCAAATTCTTGCTTAGCGATTGTGAACTCGTTGAAGGAAGTTTCATAGATGTGTTAGTTCGGTGTGGTCGATCTGGTTGCCATTGTGAAGAAAAACCTATTCATCCTGTTACAAGACTTTCCTGGTGGGAGAACGGGAAATTGAAAAATAAAATCGTTCGAGTTGCTGATAGACAATGGGTAAAAGAGCTATCTTATAATTATAAAAAACATAAGCAAGCGTTGCGTGATCTTGTAAAGCTAAATGAAAAAGAAAAAGAAATAATAAAAACCGTGATAAAGTTAAAAGCTACTAAATATGAGTGATTGATATAAACTTAGCAAAAAAATAACCTCTTGAAATATAAAGAAAATAAATTCCAAATTAACTATCCTGGACATGCGGAATGTAGGATAGATACTTTCTCGTTGTAATTATTGTGACAGTAAATTGAGAGCAGGAGATAAGTGATAAGTCCGGCAAGCATTTGAACCATTAAGCCGTATTGACTTCTTGCAATGAGGTGATAGACTTTGAGATGACGTTTCCACCATCCAAAAAATACTTCGATATTCCAGCGAAGCTTATAAACAGAGGCTATATCTTCAGCTGTAAGGTCATAGCGGTCTGTAGCTACCCAATACTCGATGCCCTGAGCACGATATCCAACAAGCCGAAGCGGTTTTTCGGTCTGATTGACTTTACGGGTACCAAGCAAAACAATAGCATCATAAAAAACAATGGAATCAGGTTTGACCGCATTGGCTTTTATCACGGTTTTCCTGGTTTTTCTTTTGATACGGCACACAAAATGTTTACCTTCGGCCTGATAGTAGTCAAAGTTCTTATGGCATTGGTAATAACGATCCATGATACCTGTTTGGCCGGAAGACAGTATTTGGCTGACATAGGGACGTTCGTCCCCTTTACCGTCTGTAAGGTATATTTTTGATGGGATACCACGGTTGATGTCAAAGCCAAGATGAACCTTTGCTTTTTTGGAACCATTTCTGTAATCTGCCCACTCCATAGAAAGAACAGCATCAATTAATGACCCGTCTATAGAGACAAGGTCTCCAAGGTTGCTATACTCCCTTGGCAAAGTTCGGGCTGCATCAGCCTGGAGTGCCTGGAATACATATAATAGTTGCTCCAGCCCCCTACTGTTGATGGCCTCGAAAAAACTGCTCTTTTTAATACCCTCTGCTGGTGCTATCTCCTTACGGGCAAAATCATCCTCTTCGAGCACTTGCAGGAGATGCCGTCCTGATGTGTGTTCTTCAAGATGATATAAAACTAATGCTTTCAGTTGTTCTTCAAATTCCATTTGTAACGGCCTGTATCCCCGCGCCTTAAGTGGAACCATCTTGATGAGTATCCTGTAAATAGGCGCCCAGAGTTCTTTAAAACATGGGGCCTTCTCTTTCCTCTTCTGTGGGTCAATGGTGTATGGCATTTTTTATAACTCCTTTTTTATCAAAGTGTTATAAAAATTTTGCCGGGGGTTTTACCTTAAAAAGTCAAGTTAAAAATGACCCTCCCTATTCTGTTTTCTTTGCATGCAAATACCTAACCGGACAACACTGATTATTTTTATAAGTACAACCTGGTAAACAGGGGAAAAGTTAATGACAGTGAAAACAGTTGTAGATA
>CAJXGR010000372.1 GCA_913053665.1 uncultured Spirochaetia bacterium | reverse complement strand
GCTATCAACGGCAGATATTTAAGCTACTCGATAAAGATAAAACAGAAATAGTCTTTAACTCCAAGTGGAACGCACCGATGACCTTTGAAGACGTTCTGAAGCTGACATCCAAATATACAGTAGCCCAGATGCTTGAGAGAGACGACTTTCATAAACGTTATCAAAAGGGTGAGGGAATCACGATCACTGAGTTTCTGTATTCTCTTGTTCAAGGCTATGATTCAGTGATTCTTAAAGCGGATATTGAGGTGGGAGGGACAGATCAGAAGTTTAATCTCCTGGTAGGGCGTTCCCTTCAAAAGGAATACGGTATGTCTCAGCAGATCTGTCTCATGATGCCCCTTTTAGAAGGTTTGGACGGTGTCAATAAGATGAGTAAGTCTTTGGGGAATTATATTGGCATAGATGACAGTCCTAAAGAGATGTTTGGAAAGGTTATGTCCATAAGTGACGATATGATAATTAAATACTTCACATTGCTTACAGATGTCCCCATCACGGAAATCAATAGCTTAAAAAGCTCGATGGAAGAAGGGGCCAATCCTAGAGACGTGAAAGTTCAACTAGCAAAAGAAATTATTATCTCCTACTACTCCCAAGAAGAGGCGGATCAGGCTGAAAGTGAGTTCAAGAAAGTATTTGCCAAAAAAGAACTGCCTGAGGACATCCCGGAATACAAAGTGAGTGGAAAAGAAATATGGATCGTTAAACTACTAACAGATAGCGGTTTAACCCCAAGTAGCAATGAGGGACGCCGTCTGATCAAAGGGGGGGGGCTTTATGTTGATAATGAGAGGGTGACAGACGAAAAGCATATCCTTTCGGTGACTAATGGTATGATTATTAAAGCAGGAAAGCGTAAGTTTTTGAAGCTTATAACTTAGTGCTTAAATCAGTATGGGGTTTATAAGGGTCTCATTGTAGCCTGCAAAAGATTTTTGAATCATCCAATGGGACCCCTTTTAGGAGAAGCTAGATTTTTTACTCCAGCTAAATAATTTTCCTCAAGCGACCCCTGTTTTTCCTGCCAATTCTTTCTTATCTGATATGATCTGTAAATTAGAGTGCTTAGGTTGTGATCTTTTTTTAAAGCTTAACTCTATATTTAGTTTGGATCGGTCTTTCTTGTCTTCTGCCTGGATTTCAAAGGACATGTTGTCTGTAGGGGAAATATATACCCTCTCTTCGCCCTGCTGAATAGTAACCGTCCCATTTTTTAGTCCATCTGTTATATTTCCGAAATAGGCAATTAACTCTTTAACATCTAATTTAGTTTTTACCTTAACGTTTTGTGTTTTCATTTGAATGCTCCTTTTAGATTATTAGTGTTTTCAATAAATTAAGCGGCAACCTCTTTCTTTACAGGCTGAGGTTCTTTTGATGAAATCTTCAGACCAGACTTCTGAGGTTCGGGCTTCTTGATTTCACTCTTGTATCCAAATTCTATGCTAACTTTTCCTCCTCCTTTTTTTTCATCAGCCTTCATTTCAAAGAATAAATTATCTTTAGGCTGAAGGGTAGCATAGTCCTCACCATGCTGAATGCAAAGGGTTCCTTTCTTCAGACCGGTAACGATTTTCTCAAGATGAGAAACTACTTCTCCTACACCCAGAGAAGCTTTGATTTTAACACTTTTTTTATCTGACATGTCAGACCTCCAATTATTTAATTTAGATTTAAAAAATAGCATATTCTACGACTCAATGATGTTGGCCAAGGCCTCATCATATTTTTTAAGTTTTTTTCTAAGATTTTCTATAACCTTGTCATAAAGACAAATGAAATCTATAACATAGGGGACCCCATCTTCAAATGAGCCCTTACGATGAAGTTTGATCAAACCACTTTTATCAAAAGCAAGTTCAACATCTTGTATTTCAAAGTCATTCACTTTAATAATTGTATGATCCCTTTCATGGATGATTTCAAAAAGAGATCCCTTGATTTCAGTTTCATAGTATTTGAACCAGTCAGGCGTTTGGCTAAGAATATCCCTAAGATCCTGTAATCTTTCTTGATAGTAGTTGTTGATTTTGGATAGAGCACCTGATGTTATTTCTATCACTTCGTCCTCCTTCAATATCCCCAATTCAACAAGTTTTTCCTTACAGAATTGATTGATAAGATCGTTCATTGAACTTTTGGTATTGAATCCATGAAATCGCATGGCACTATGGATTTGTGGTTCAAAATAGACAGAGGTTTTAAACTTTTTATCTTTCTTTTCACTCATATCATTTGTTTCAACCTCCTTCCCTATCGAACTATCAACAAATATAACGTTAAACAGTCAAAAGGTCAACCCATAAATTAAATAAATAAGCATTTTGACGTCAATTTTAAGAAAAAGATCAACCCCAAGAACTTGTCCATAGGATAATTCTCTGATTGATAGAGATTAAACAATCCTTTATTGAATAGTGTTATCGCAGAAAGTTTATTATGTCTAATAATTTGTGAGGGATAATGACTTGATTTCTGGAACCATTGAGTCTTGACAAGCCGTTTGGCAATAGTGTCTATAGCTATTCAGAAAATCTTGCCAGTAAATATTTTGCATATTACCTTTTGAAGAGTATATTTAAGGAAATGTTTTCTTGTATATGACTAATCTTTGCGAAGTCATTTTTAATGGATTAGCCGATATTTCTTATGGCAAGCAATCTGTTTGCTTTAGCTAAAGACCTATTTACTAATAATTAATGGTACGATCTTAATGTATGATGAATTAGCCCATCACTATGATATTATGACCAACTTCAAAGGCAAGTGGCAAAAGCAGGAAGCCTTGTGGAAGGGTCTTATAGATAAATATGAGCCAAAGACCCTTTTGGACTATGGCTGTGGGACAGGATTCCACTCAATTCTTTTAGGGAGCTTAGGTTTAGAGGTCATTGGAGTCGACATTTCAAAGGATATGGTGGAACAGGCTGAACGGAATAGGGAAAGTTATAGTGACAAAAGTCCTGTGAGCTTTGTGAAAGGAGATCTCAATAATGTGGGAGAAATACATAAAAGATTTGATTGGATCTTTTGTTTGGGAAACACTCTGGCCCATTTTCCCGATGAAATGGAGCTAAAAAAGTTCTTCATATTAGCTTATCAGAGACTGAATCCCGGGGGGATCCTATGGATTCAGCTCTTGAATTACGATAAAATATTAGAGAATAGACAACGTCTCATCGGCATCACAGGCGATGAAAATCACACCTTCATTCGATTCAATGACTTTGTTCATGACAAAGTCAAGTTTAACGTTCTTGCGATCACACGAGACCAAGATAAATACTCTCACACATGGCATCAGAATCCTCTCAACCCGATTACGTTTGAAGAGATCAAGAAGAATTTGGCAGAACTCTTACTTTATGAACGGTTGGATTTTTATTCTGACTTTAAAGAGACCCCCTTTGACAAGAAGAAATCCGATAATCTAGTCTTATTACTTCATAGATAGTTGATCTTTATAAATCACACTTTTAGATGGACTCAAAAATACGGTATGTATTGAGTTATGAAACTGTCGCATTAGCCAGTCGTTGTAGGGGCGACCCGCCTGGTC